>CBDUPM010000028.1:0-11932 GCA_965369105.1 uncultured Bacteroidales bacterium
AGCCATCAACGGAGTTATTATCCACAATAATAACTTCAGCATCGATGCCTTCAATCGCTCTGGAAACGGAATGCAGACATTGTTCGATAAAATACTTTACATTGTAATTGACAATTACTATGCTTAAATCCATACCATGCTAGCTTTAGCTTCGAATTTAAGATTTTTTTTATAAGAATTAATGGAAAAAGTATCTAAGCTTTAAACTCCCCATCCAGAATAATTTGATTTTTAAGTAAGTCGTCCATATTTTCTCTTTTTCTGATCAGGTAATCTTTTCCCTGGTGAACTAATACTTCAGCAGGTCTGAACCTGGAATTATAATTGGAAGACATCGCGAAACAATAGGCACCTGCATTCCGGAATGCAAGGAAATCGCCTTCCGAGATTTCAACTATTCTTCTGTTCCATCCGAATGTATCTGTTTCACAAATATAACCTACAACGGTATAAATACGGGTTTTTCCTTCAGGCCGGGACAGGTTAACAATGTCGTGATAAGCATCGTAGAACATAGGTCTGATCAGGTGATTCATTCCGGTATCCAATCCGGCAAAAACAGTGGAAGTTGTTTGTTTAATGACGTTTACCTTTGCTACGAAAGTTCCGGATTCACTCACGAGAAATTTTCCCGGTTCAAAGATCAGGGTTAAATCCCTTCCGTATTCCTTACAGAATTTATTAAAACGGGAGGATAGGGTTTTTCCCAGTTCTTCTATATCCGTTTCAAAATCGTCATTTTTGTATGCGACCTTAAACCCCGATCCAAAATCGATGTATTCCAGATCAGGGAAATGTCTCGCAGTTTCAAGATTTATTTCAGCCCCCCTGAGGAAAACTTCTACATCCAGAATGTCAGAACCTGTATGCATATGAATTCCCTCCACTTTCATATCGTTGGTCTCAACCACGCGATGAACATGTGCCATCTGGTAAATGGAAATACCAAACTTGGAATCGATATGTCCGGTCGATATTTTTTGATTACCCCCACCAAGGATATGTGGGTTTATCCGGATACAGACCGGGATTTTATTCCCGTATTTCAGTCCGAATTGTTCCAGTACAGAAATATTATCAATATTAATCCTGACACCAGCTTCAACCGCTTCTTCAATTTCTTCCAGGGATACACAGTTTGGGGTGTAAATGATATCTTTTGGTGCATAACCTGCTTTTAAACCCAGCAATACTTCCTGGATTGACACTGCATCCAGACCGGAACCCATGCTTTGAAAAAACCTTAATACATTAACATTTGTAAGAGCCTTGCAGGCATAATTAATTTTTACCTTCGACTGACTGAAAGCATTCATTATACGATCGTATTGTGACTTCATTCTGGAAGTGTCATAGATGTATAAGGGAGAATCATACTTTTCAATCAATTTCAGAACAGGTAAACCGTCAATGGTATACGCATTGTTAATTATTTCCATAGTTCAGGTATTTAGTTGGCAAAGATAGGGAATAAATGTTCGATTACATTATGCTATTTTATGGGAATTAAGCCAGGATTGACAGCTTTTTAATTTTTCAAAGTAGATTCAAAATCCGTCCGGTACAGGATACTCCGACCCAGGGTTATTTCATCGGCATATTCCAGGTCATCTCCAATAGCTATTCCTCTTGCAATGGTGGTTATTCTTATTTCTGTATTCCGTAGTTTCCGGAAAATATAAAAATTGGTTGTATCCCCTTCCATTGTGGTGGGGAGAGCCAGGATAATCTCATTCACTTCTGAACCGCTTTCGGTGATTCGACTAATTAATGAGTCAATGCTCAGATCTGCAGGCCCGATTCCTTCCATGGGAGATATGATCCCTCCCAGAACATGGTAAACTCCATTATATTGCTGTGTATTTTCAACAGACATTACGTCCCGTATATTTTCAACCACACAAATAGTTGAAAAGTCACGTTTCTGGTTCGAACAAATATGACAGGTTTCGGTGTCTGAAAGGTTATGACACAGTTTACAATGTTTTATTTCCTGTTGCAAACGAATTATGGTATTTCCAAATTTTTCAATATCCTTCCCATCCTGCCGTAAGAGATGCAGAACAAGCCGTAAAGCGGTTTTACTACCTATCCCGGGTAGCTTAGCAAATTCGTTAACGGTTTCTTCGAGTAATTTTGAGGAAAAATGCATTATACTATTTTTTCTGCTGGAACATTTTTTTATATAGTGCAAAGTTACAAAGAAACACTTGACTGCCATAGGAAAGTTGTTAAATAGAAAGGGAGGGGGGACCATAACATTCAGCCCGTACGCATTAAAACTTAAAGGTCTTAGGAACAGAAAGTTACAAAAAGTTTCAATAATCAGTAAATGAATTGTTTAGCGCTAATCCATTTTATTTCATTTCCACGATTTCATAAAAAACCCGGTAAATCTTCCGTCAAAATCCCGGTTAAAACAAATTTTCCTATATTTATTTAAAATTCACACACATGTGCCTGGAATCAGATAGATTAGTTTTAAAGGAACTTTCATGGTATTACCTTAAAAGTATTCATTTTCTGTATTCTAATCCTGAAGTGGATCAGTTTAATACAATTGGAATTCCTAAAAGTATTGATGATACCCGGGAAATAATCAGGGATGTCATTGAAGATAAGGGAAAGGATAAAAGGACCAAATATTCATGGGTGATATTGATAAAATCCGGAAGTATTTTCCTGGGAGAAATAGGATTGAACCTGGCCCCGGAAAGATTTAGAATGGCGGAAATCTACTATAATCTTGTTCCCGACAGATGGGGAAGGGGTTTTGCAACAGAAGCAGCCAGAAGGATTCTGGACTTCGCATTTTACGAATTGAATTTACACAGAATTATTGCAGGAGTGGCAACAGGAAATACAGGCTCTATAAGGGTTCTTGAAAAACTTGGAATGAAAAGGGAAGGGATGCACCGGGATATTCTTCCAATCAGGGGAGAATGGAAAGATAATTTTAGTTATGCTATTCTTGAGAATGAATATAAGGGGCGAAATGATCATTTCTAATCATCTGTTTTTAATATTAACCGGAATATTATTCATTCTTTTTGCCGTTTTTTTCTTTTTTCTCATTCAAATGTTCGTCCGTGAAAAATCCCGGCGGGGATTGGTGAGATCATGGGTTCTGGTACTGATTTTTCTCCCTGCTATTTTTTTTACCGGGTTGTTTCAAATGCATTTAGCCCTGCTGGGATTATTATCCATAATTGGAATATCAGTTCTCTTATTCCTGATTCCATTCAAAACACAAACAAATTTGACTGATACTCTTCCAAAACAAAGAATTGATGAGCGTGATATTATGTTCTCCAGAAATGAGCTGATTAAAGGAACAAAGCAATTTGAGGATTTCTATCAGAGAAATCCCGCAAAGCTGGAAAAGGATGAGATGTTCAGAAAGGAGCCGGGTTTGCTGGCAGAGGGTACAAAATACTATCATAAGAAAATTTTTAAATCGGCGCAGTTATGTTTTGAAGAAGTGGATAAACTTCACCCCGAAGTTAAAGGCTTACCCGCCCCAATTGCCATCGATACTGACCCCGAAAAAATTTCAAAAAGCCTGAAAAAGCTTTTATCAGATAACGGGGCTAAAAGTGCAGGAATATGTAAACTGGAGGATTATCACTTTTATTCACACCAGGGAAGAAGATCAGAATATGGTAGGAAAATACTACCCTATCATAAATATGCTATTGCCTTTACAGTAGAAATGGATTTTGAAAGAGTTCAAACGGCACCGGCAGCCCCCATTGTACTGGAGTCTGCCAAACAATACCTGAACTCCGGGAAAATTGCGGTGGAGCTGGCCGGGAAAATCCGGGAAATGGGTTATGATGCACGGGCGCATATTGATGGGAACTATGAAGTGCTTTGTCCTTTGGTAGGCAGGGACGCCGGATTGGGAGAAATTGGGAGGATGGGACTTTTAATGTCCCCTGAATTGGGTCCGAGGCACAGAATTGGAGTGGTAACAACAGATCTTGAACTGATTACAGATAATTATATCAGGGAGGACAGGCTTATTGAATTTTGTAAATGGTGTAAAAAATGTGCCGATTGTTGTCCGGGAAATTCAATTAGCAAAAAAGATCCTGGATTAATAAACGGGATCAAACGCTGGCAAATCGATCAGGAATCCTGTTATACTTTCTGGTGTAAAGCCGGTACCGATTGTGGCAGGTGTATGTCGGTATGCCCTTTTTCTCACCCAAATTATGGATTGCACAGGCTGGTTAGATTTGGAATTAATAAATCAAAAGTATTTCGCTATCTGGCTGTTTATCTGGATGATTTTTTCTATGGAAAGAAACCCAGTCCAGGCAAAATTCCGGGTGAATTATTAAATTAAAAACAGGCTTTTGATGATATAGTGCTTTTTTCCCTATTTTCGCAATGCAATTGAACCGGAAAAATCATGTCAGCAATCCTTTTATTTTCTGTTATCCTGATTTATTTCAGTCTCCTGATAATCATATCCGGCCTGACTTCCAGAAAAGCTGATAATAATTCTTTTTTTATAGGCAATCGAAAATCCCCCTGGTATGTAGTTTCATTTGGAATGATCGGAGCCTCCCTTTCAGGGGTTACATTTATTTCCGTCCCGGGTTGGGTTGAAAGCAGCCAGTTCTCTTATATGCAAATGGTAATGGGTTACCTTGCTGGTTATTTGGTGATTGCCAATGTTTTGATGCCCTTATACTATAAATTAAATCTGACTTCAATTTACACCTACCTCGACACCCGATTTGGAAAAGCATCGTATAAGACAGGGGCATCCTTTTTTCTTCTTTCCCGGATAATCGGAGCTTCCTTCAGACTTTTCCTGGTTGCCAGTGTCCTTCAGTTTACCGTGTTTGATGCCTGGGAAGTGCCCTTTGTTATCACGGTTATTGTAACCATATTATTGATATTTCCAAACAAATGGGCCTGGACTTTTCATCCATGGTAAAGGCCCTGAGGGAAAGCGAATACTCCAGGATCTGGTTCTTTGACGACTGGAAGAGCGAGTACCATTTTGTTAAACAATTTCTTGCGGGTATGTTTATAGCCATCGTAATGACAGGCCTGGATCAGGACATGATGCAGAAAAATCTTAGCTGTAAAAATATCAAAGATGCAAAAAAGAACATGTACTGGATGAGCATTGCGCTGGTCCCGGTAAACCTGGTTTTTTTATCCCTTGGTGCTTTACTGTTTTTATATGCCGGTCATATGAATATTGGTATCCCTGAACAATCGGATATGATGTTTCCATTAATTGCTGCCGGGGGTTCCCTGAGTCCGGCCGTTGCAGTATTATTTATTATCGGACTGGTTGCTGCTGCCTATTCAAGTGCCGATTCAGCCCTGACATCGCTCACAACTTCTTTTACCATTGATATTCTTGATGGATATAAAATGAATGAAATTCAATTGAAAAAAACCAGATCAAGGGTTCATATTCTGATTTCCATCGTATTATTACTTGTAATTCTCTTATTCCGCCTTGTAAATGATGAAAATGTGATTTCTGCCATTTTCAGGGTTGCCGGGTATACTTATGGCCCGTTGCTGGGTTTATATGCTTTTGGTTTGTTTCATAAGTTTAAAGTAAGGGATAAATTTGTCCCTGTGATAGCCATTCTGTCACCCATTTTGACCTTTTTAATCAATCGTTATTCCGAAGAAATATTTTGGGGTTATCAGTTTGGATTTGAACTTCTGCTGGTCAATGGTTTAATTACCTATACAGGTCTGTTAATGATTGCAAAATTCAAATAAAAAGAAGAATTATTTAGCGCCGGATGTATTTTCAATTTTGAGATTATCAAAAGTAGCTCCGCAATAATCCGCAATGATTAATCCTACATAATCATCTGTGAATGTTTCATAAGCATGAGTAAATACCTGGTATTCATTTATGTAAAAAGTGTAGGAGCTTCCGGTCTTTTCAACCTTTAGTTTATTCCAGTTGTCCTCATTGTTTATAAAGGCGGAATAAGTGGGTTCTTTCCAGTTATTCCATATGCCATTATTATAGGTCCTGATGGCAAAATAATTATTCTTGATAATTACAAATTCCAGAAATTTACTCTGGCTGATATCACCAAAAATTAATCCTCCCTCTGCAATACTGCTGGTAAGGAAGGAATTTAATGCAACATCTAATTCAATGCTAAAGTCGTTGTTTTGATTAAGATCTGAAACTTCGATATAGTCGAACACAAAAAATCCGTATGCACTGTTACTGAATAAATACTGCCCGCCAAAAATATCAGAACTCCAATAACTATCCACAGGAAGAACCCATCCGTTCAGATTATTATTAAACTGTTCATTCAGGATGGTGGACTGGCCGCCAAGGGTGGTGAACGAAACCTCTGAGCCATAATTGGTACCCACACTGTTGGTAGCATATGCCCTGACATAATATTTCGTATTCGGATTCAGGCCGGTGATATTGCTGGTGAATTCACCCGTGCCAAATCCATCGCTTGTTTTCAAATCTGATATTTCGGGATTTTGTGAAGTACTATAGCAAACACCCCGGGCAGTTACGGTCTGTCCCCCATCGCTTAATACATTTCCTCCACCCACCGCAGTTGTCTGATCATAAGCGGTAATGGCATTTGTTGTAACACCTGGAATAGTTGCTGATGAGGTAGTTTTAAACGAAACATTTAAGCCATAACCAATTCCCGCACTATTTTCAGCATAGGCCCTAACGTAATAAGTGGTATTGGGAGAAAGTCCGGTGATAGTGCTGGTAAATGCGCCCAATCCAAAACCATCGATGGTTGAAGGGTCAGCGGTAGTGGGATTTTGGCTGGTACTCCAGCATACCCCTCTTTTCGTTACGGCTGCTCCACCGTTGCTGATAACAATTCCTCCCGCACTGGCAGAAGTCTGATTATAAATACTAATATTATTGGTTGAAACAACAGGTTTGGAAACAGAGCCGGAAGTTATGAAAGAAACCTGGTTCCCATATGAAATTCCAATGCTGTTTACAGCATATGCACGAACATAATATTCTGTATTGGGAGTCAATCCGGTAATACTGGTAGTAAATGCTCCTGTCCCTG
Source organism: uncultured Bacteroidales bacterium (assembly GCA_965369105.1). GTDB lineage: Bacteria > Bacteroidota > Bacteroidia > Bacteroidales > JAGLSB01. The sequence continues at coordinate 7,068 of CBDUPM010000028.1, forward strand.
CATCAACCGGGGTTTTGGAATCGGTGGTATCTGGATTCTGTGATTCACTCCAGCAAACCCCTCTCTCTGTTACAATTGATCCTCCATCATAGCTTACATTTCCACCTGCAAGTGCAGAAGATTGATTAAAATTTGTGATCTGGTTTGTAATTACCGTGGGAGTGGTTTGTGTACCGGCAGAAATGGTGAAGAATTCAATTACATTTCCATAGGATATTCCAATACCAGTTTCTGAATAGGCTCTTATGTAATATTTTGTGTTCGGGTTCAGATTGCTTATTAAAGAGCTGAACTGGGGTTTTAAATTTGAAAGAGCAAGGGAATTGCTTTGATTTTTTATAGTAGGCTCATCACTTATCGACCAGCAAAAACCATAGCCGGTAATTTCACTGTCACCCTGGTCAATAAATTCCCCGGCAGCCATAACGGAGTTTGCCTGGATAGAAGATACCCCTGATGTTTTGACATCTGGTTTTTTTAAGAAGTCAAGTTGCTCGCAGGCAGAAAGGGTAAATAAAACTCCAAGTACCCAAAATGGAATAAGTTTAAAGTCCTGTATTTTAAAAATGCTTTGCATCCCTTATTATTCCGATTTATTTCATAATAAAAATAAAATCCCCTCCCTGGTCACCCACATTTTTTACAACTCCATATTGGGGCAGTACTTCGCTATTATTTATAACCGCCATTCGGAATTTATTAAATAATTCCTGGGCTGACAGGAATTTCTGATCATTGTTTTTTAACCGGTCTACCAAATATTTTACGAAAACACTTTCATCCGGTACCGTTGTCAGGGTACCACTGGTCATTGCCTTTCTGCTGGGCGTATCATAAAGGGTTTTAATTGCGATGGAAGTCTGACCGCTATAGCTTCTGTCCTGGAAAATACTTCCCGAAAAACAAGCATCAGAAACCAATAATATATGATTGGCTTTTATTTCTTTTAAATAATCCTGTATTGTGCTGTTTCTTATCCACCTTGTTTTACTATCCTGGGTGGCATCAGATGGGAGCCAGAATCCAATATTTGCATCCGGATCCCAGGTTCCGTGACCGGCATAAAAAATCAGTAAGTTGTCGTCCGGGCCTAATTTTTTAGAGAGCTTGTCGAAGGAGGTAATAACTTCTTCCCAGCCGGGATTCTGGAGTAAACTGACATTTTGGGCTGAAAACATATACTGATTTGTTAAAACCTCATATAAGGCGTTTGCATCATTTACCGGATTTCTAAGATCAAAAAGCCCCGGATCCCTATATTCCTGGTTTGCAATAAGCAATGCATAATAGTTCCCTTTAATATCAAGATCCTCTGCATAATACAGAGTGGGCAGGTATTTTATTCTGAGAGTACGTTCGGTAAGATTATTCTGATTATCCGTGACAATGATGGTAAAGTTATTTTCTCCCTGAAAAAGCTGAACTTCTTCATCAAAAATACCTTTTGAATTGGGAAGAACTTTTTCTGAATTTATTAAAACACTTTTAATTCCAGTATTATCTTCAACCTGACCAATAATGGATAGGGTACCAAGGTTGGATACATGAGAATTCCCTTCCATCAGATCGGGAGAATAGATTTTTAAAACAGGCGCAATTGTATCCGTTGAATTCGCCCTGGCTTCTGAAACATTTTTTTGCTCCCCTTGCGTATTGTTTATGTATATTGAAGACCATTCGCTGGTGATGGTTTGGGATGATACCATCAACGGGACAATCCCCCAAAAGGCAGTTATGATAATAAACCGCATTTTATTCATGATTGAGATTTATTTTGAGGTTAAGCGCAAGACCATCATAGTGTTTTCCAAGTTGTAATGGAACAATTTCCATTCCAGATATGGCAGAAGCAGCTTTGTTTTTTGGAAGCGCAAGGGTCCAGATTAAATTAGCGGTCCATATTCCCAGAGCAGTAAATGCGAGAGTTTTGGAGATTTTGTCCTGGTTCACAGACTTATCATAAAGCAAATTGTCAGTTTCGATGCTTTCCAGGTAGGAAGTATAGTTTTTTGAAGCCTGCTGATTAAGTAATATGGACGATCCGAGGCAACCCAGTCCTGCAGCCCCCAGCATCAGATAAGATGATTTTTTATGATACATGCTTTGGCCTAATCCCGGAAGGATCATCGAAGATAAAACCAGTTTCGACTTATTTACACTTAAGTTTGGAGTTGACACGATTCTGACGGAAATATTTTCATTCAGCTTGTATTGGTCACGACCAATATCCCATGTAATTTCTTTACCGGGGCCGGCTTTTATATTATTTCCGATATCACCTTTTAATGAAGTGGCGTTGATCCTATTCCTCTTTGAATCCAGAATTTCAACACTTACCTTATAAGAATCAAATCCAAAACCCTCCAGATCATAACTTATAAATAACTGATTATCCTGAAATCTGAGCAAAGGTGAATTCATTTTATTCTGTGCTGATCCCGGGAAATTTAGCAGGATCAGCAATAATAAAACCAGGGAATGTTTACTGGATTTAAGTTTCCCCATGATAACAAAATTATTTTTCCACAGGCTAATACTGAATACTCATAGAATAGCCAAGCTGGACTTTTTTATTCAAATGTAAAGATTGGAGCAATACAAAGCATAATTTTTTTATAAAAACTGAATATAAATTGATCAATTACCCAAATTATTTTATTTGAATTTTTGTGTGAAGGTATTATAAACCGTTTTTCTGGTGATTATCAATATTAGGATAATTCAAATAGTTTTTCTTTGTTCAGTTCCAAAAGGAAGACTTTGTCAAATCCTGATCTAAAGTCATGTCTTTCAATCAAATTATTAAAATTAGTGGCAGAAGTCTCAATTAAATTATCTGCTACAATTAAAAGCCACAAAGAATCGGTTCTGCTCTTTTGATAAAGCCTGAGTTTTTCCTCTTTCCTGATTATGATTTCTGATATTTTATTATAGATTTCCATGGGAGAGAGAGATGGAATAATCTCCTGGTTATGATCAGGATGCGGATCAAATATAAATAAGCGGGTTATTTCGATGCCAATGGACCTTTTGGTTGAGAGCTTCAGGATAAAGTCAGGCGATTCATGTTTTTGAATTTTTCCTTTTGGGAAATCAGGATATAATGTCCTGAAGATTTCCAGGTAATTCAATTCTTCTCTTTTTTTTACCATCTTATTTGATGATTTATCAATTCCTGTTCTTTTTGGCAACTATCATCATATGTGGACTAAATGACAGCAAATCCGGATCGTTTTGGGTAATATCCAGAAGCTCCTTTAAAATTTTCCATCTTTTTTCCTCTGATCTGCTTATAAAATATTCCTTGTCCAGCCAGGCCATTCCTTCAATTGCATAAATATTTATGAATTTCAAATCCTGATCCAAAATTTCTTTCTTCAATTGCCCGGGTTTATGATAATATCCTTTGGGGAGAAGCCATGGGAAATCTTCTGCCGGATGATGATTTCCATTTGTCAGTTCCGTTTTACACATATCAAAAAATGACTTATTATGAATAAGTCCCTGCAATAATCCCACAACAGTTGAGGCAGCATAATTAATGGCTACTCCCAATAATATTCCTCCTGGTTTTAACAGCCTTGTTGCCTCTGCGAGAGCCTTATTCCTGTCTTCACTTTTTTGCAGGTGGTATAAAGGGCCATGGAACAGGATTAAATCGGCATAATTATCTTGTAATTCAATGCTGGAAGCTTCCCCCCTGATGATCCGAAAACCATTTTTTAGTTGATTTGATCTTTTTTGAGCCAGCTTTATATGTTTTTCAATGGGTTCCACCATTACCACCTTGTGCAGCTTCTCTGACAGCCAGGCAGAATATTTCCCTGTTCCTCCACCAATATCTATAATGGTCGAACCAGGATTGGGAAGATACTTTTCAACTATCTCCTTTGTTCTTTCAAACTCCAATTGGCCCAGGCCCAGTTCAAGCCTTTTTTCTTCAGATGTTTGATGGTAGAATTCTTCTATTTCTTTATCAATAAAAGTTTTTTTAGTCATTTTAGATACTTAAAAAATGCATTTCCGTTTTTCTCATCTGATTTTTTTTCAGGAACAGAAATTTAATAAAAACCATGGAAATTTCTAAATGAAAAAACCGCCTTTCAGTGAAAAGCGGTTTTCCAACAGTCATCCCGTGCTTCTTAACCCACAGAATAGATTTCCTTTATCAGATGTCCATATTTATCATTTAACACTTTTCTTTTGAGTTTCAGGGTAGGGGACATTTCTCCCGTTACAGGAGTCCATTCCTCAGCAACAAGCCTGATCCTTTTCACTTCCTCTGTCTGCCCAAGTGTTTTATTTATTTCATTTACTTCCTTTTGAAATCTTTTATTCACCTCAGGTAATGAAATCAATTCGATATTATCCCTGTATTTAACTCCATGCAGGGATGCCCAGTTATGCAGAAATTCATAATTGGGAGAAATAATTGCACTGGCGAATTTCTCATTGGCACCAATTACCATGGCATTTTCAATAAAAAATGATTCTTTCAATTTATTCTCAATTACCTGGGGAGCAATATATTTTCCACTTGAAAGCTTGAACATTTCTTTTTTCCGGTCAGTTATTTTCAGGAATGTACCATCAACCAATTCCCCGATATCCCCGGTATGAAACCAGCCTTCATCATCAATTACCTCTGCGGTCAGTTCAGGGGCTTTATAATAACCCATCATCAGGTTTGGACCTTTTGTCAGGATTTCCCCGTCTTCAGCAATTTTTAAATCCACTCCATCAACAACGGGTCCAACGGTTCCGAACATAACCTGCTTCCGGGTCAGATTATTTACGGCAATTACCGGCGAGGTCTCCGTAAGTCCGTATCCTTCCAGAACCTTCATTCCGGCAGCCCAAAAAAT
>CBDUPM010000029.1:0-11880 GCA_965369105.1 uncultured Bacteroidales bacterium
TCTATTAAATATTTTCTTCCATCCTGTTCCATAAAACACAGAGTCCGGTTTAGCTCCACACCCGGGTAGCAATAATCATCAGATGCAGAAACGATTTGAATATCCTTGTTTTCCAGGTCAGCATAAACCAGTTCGGGACTTGTTTTTTCTGCCTTTTTAAGGTTGGCGTCAAAATGGGATTTTTGATTTAAAATAATGGTATTATGAGCTATACTTTGTTTAGCCCAGCTTTTATTTTCATCCAGGTAACGGCCCCCTTCCTTGGCGGCCACATTAATAAACCGGGCAGCTCCGTAGTCTGCTAATATTTCACTGCCTTTATCATATAACATGATTCCCAGGCGATCAAAATGACCATGTCCCATTCCCTGAGAGGCAAATTTCAACATTACTGATGACTGCTCCTGATGTTCACCAATGCGCAGCAGTGCCAGACCTCCCTGATTACCGTCCGCTCCATCATGGATAATCATCGGCACTCTCAAAAAATCTTCCCCTTCACCTTCTGCAATGCTTTTCGCAACTGCAAGACCTTCAGCACTAAGCATAACCCTTCCGTGATTCAGGGCAATATTCAATAAACGTTTATCCTTCGTAAGATCATATGCAATATTTACCCCGAAAATGAGTTCGGGAGTCAGCCATGATTTCTCCTTTATCGCGTCATTGATAGGGTAAAATCTCCCATCCGAATTAGTTAACTGCAACAGGGTGGTCACGGCCTTGACCAGGACCCCGTCCCGGTATTCAAATATTTTTAATTCAGGACGGTTTTTATCCAGGGCATTTGCAAATAGGATAAAAGGCATTAAAGCATAACGCTGGTAATAAGGCCCTTCGCTATAATACCCATCCGGGGAGAATAAATCATCGATTTGCCTGAGAAATCCACCTGACCCATCCATTTTTGTGCTGTACAAAGCTTTTTCCAGCATGATGGAGTCACCCAGTACCATCGCGGTCATTCCCACTCCCGCAACTGCCCATGTCCCATGATTGTGGACCCTGTCGAAGGAATAAGAATCCTCAACTGTAAAGAATTCCACCATTTCCTTAAAGAGCTTATTCTCTATGATTTCTTTTTCCTCATCCGGGAGAAAGTCATAAATACAATCGTATGCCTGGATAGAATAAACCAGCCAAACGGATTCATTCAAGCCCTGCCAGAAGAGCTTTCCTGGTGATTGATTTTTCTTCATGGGATGAATACCAAGCTCAGGGTACATTCCTGCATACTCCATAAGCATATCACGCACAAATTCTGCATATTTTTCATCACCTGAAAGTTGATAAACCAATCCGGCATAATACATCTCCTGGTAATTCAGCTTGTGCTTTTCATGGGAATAACCACCGCCGGGATCTTTCGGGAGAGGTACAATAATTCCAGCTTCGATTCCCCTGTCAGCAATCTCTTTGGCTGCTAAAAATGACTCCTTCAGAAGAGGATACTCCTGAATCCCGTTTTTTAATTCCGCAACATCGCTTTGTTGTAAAATCAACAGGGGATAATTCCTTTCATTTCCGATTTCCTGCCCACAGGATACCAGCAGGAAGGGAATGACAATCAACAGATAATATTTTACTATTTTTTTCAATTCAATAGGTTTTATAATTCTTTATGCATCAGGTTTTCAATTGTATATTTTTCAGAATTGGAAACTATTCCGGCCTTTGGAAAAATATTTACATTCAGAATACGGGTAACAGGATCTCCGTTTTCAGTAAGGTGTAATTTAAAGTCTGCACTGTTCAGAAAAGAAGATTCCATAATACTTGCTTTTTGGACTCCATGTAAACTCAGGGAACTACCGGTTTTATTTCTTTTATCAAAACCTGAATTCTTTACCAGGCATTTCTCAAACTGAAGGATAGGACCAAAAGTGCTTTCATCTGTTCCCCCCCTGTATAAATCCAGTACGCTTCCTCCAATGTCTTCAAAGCTTGTATTTTGATAAATTACATATTCCGCATTATAGATTCCCAGGTCGTCGGTTTCCTTATTAAGGGCTGCAATATTTCCGCTTACATTTTTGAATTCACAGTTTTTAAACATGATGGTATCAGCAAAAGTATTTTTATAAACTTTTAAAAAATCGAATGAATGATTTACATCCAGGTCCCGGATCAGACAATCTTCCACAATGAGCTTATAATTTCGGTTCATTGAGTATTTACTGGTTGAAATGATGCTGTTGCCTGAATTATCCGGTGAGCTGCTCCCGCTTATCATCACTGCACTGAGTTTTAAGGCCCCCTGGTTTTCGATGGTAAACATATTTTTCTTTTCAGATAGCAGGGTAGTATTCCCTTTATTTTTTGCCTTTATGGTAAGGGGATGTTTAATAAAAATTTCCTTGGTATTTACATATTCTCCATCGCTTAACAGAAGAATATCACCGGGTGCAGAATTACTTACTGCATCGGCCAGGCTGTTTAAACCGGGATCAACCGTCAGAATACTTCCCTTGTCGAAAATCAATTCAACTTCCTCCGGTTCATATCCTTCAATAATGGTATTTTCTTTGGTGGCTACCGGACTTTCCAGGCTGCATCCTGCATTTTCTACCGATCCGGGTTCCGGGATCCAGATTCCGGATTCATTTTTTAACAATTTAAAATCTGCTTTTTCAATTTTAATATCCGCGGGAATTTCAACTGCATCATTTGCGAAATTATGTTTGAATTCGATTCCTGAGATATCATCGTAGACGGTAAATAATGCCCCCGGACTGTCCCTGTAAAAGATATTATTCTCAATTTTACTATCTGCCGGAGGAAGTGACCTTTCCTCATCGCTTCCGGCACATAACTGGATATGATCACAATTGATAAAACTATTATTCGAAAAAATTCCTTCCACAACCTGGTGATAGCGGTTAATCGGAGAATTAGGGATTCCGTTCATGATCACCAGTGCTCCGCCGAATCGATACCCCTTTAAACCATAGAGGTAGTTGTTTATGGCTTTATTCCTTTTATTTATGATCCGGATTCCACCGGTATAATCTTTTTCATTTCCCAGGAAAAAATTACCTTCTGCCAGATTATCATTACCATGTCTGAAGGTTAGGGTCCCTCTGCACTCAAAAAAAGTATTATTTTTAAATGTATTACCACAGCTCTTACTGGAAATAATCTCGACTTCTCCCCCACAACGATCAAAATAATTGGCTTCAACATTCGTTCCCGAGGTGGTAAGAGAATATTTACTGGTTCCGATACGCATGGTTTCCCCGCCGTTAGATCCCATGGTTTGACGATATCCAAAATAATTATGATCGATGGTATGATAGTTTTCCTGGCATTTTTCGTCAATTAACCTTACAACCAGGCAAACACCACTGGTTCTTTTTCCGATAAACATACAATGATCAACCCGGTTGTGCTGACCATACAGAGCCAACCATGTCTCCACTGCAAATCGCTCCGGGTTATTATAATTATCAATGATACAATCGGTCAACCTGCAATGATTTGCATAAGACCCCTTCTTTTCTCTGAATGAAATTACTTCACTGGTAGGAGTATAGCCATTTTTAAAAACAAAACCTGATATCTCCAGAAATTCACCTGAAATCCTCATATTAGAGAGTCCCGAAAAAATTACCTTGTGCCTTTCTCCGGCGGTGATCCGGATAGGTTTTTCCTTGGTTCCTTTGGCGTTTAAGACTAATTCCGCATCATCCCATATTCCGGGTTCCAGGATAATTTCATCGCCCGGATTCGCATTTTCCATTGCGGTATTAAACTCCTCAACCTTACTAACCCGAATACCCGGGTTTTGATTGCATGCCTGAAAACTTATCACTATAAGTGACATGATCAGAACGATATATGTTTTATGCTTTTTCATTTATCCGTTATTTTCCGGAATTATTAATTTTTACAATGATTGAATTTCCAGGTTTAAGCTCAGTTTTCTTTTTATTATCCGATACGGACATTTTGTTTATTCCGCAATTTCTCACATTTATTTCCGTATCATTTATAACCACCCATAAATCAGAGTCAGCAGCCTGATTTATTACACTTTTACCATGAATTTCCAATTTTGAAAGTCCCAGCAAAAGATAATGGTCATCTTTGTAAATTATTTGATCAGCATCAGTGATTATGGTCTCCGGAAGATTTTGACCACTGGAAAAAATCCAGGAATCCAGCTTTTTATCTGCAAAAAAATCTTCATCAATTCTTTTGTCAAAACCGGCATAAGGATGCAGCAGGGTGACAAAACCGGTATTTCCTTCCACTTCCTTTTCAAAAACAGTTCTTCCTTTTCCCCTGAGTGAAGTTTTATAAATAGTATTTACAGGTTCATTTAACTGGATAATTTCCAATCCACCCCCATCGGAAAAAACTGACCGGATAAAAACATTTTCCGTTTCAACATCATAATGTCCCTGCCAAACCTGCTGAGCCTTGTGTTTTCCTTCCCGGGATACTATCCTGTCCTTTACAATCCAGACGCCATCTTTTATAAAGAAAACCGAACGATAGGGTTTAAGCATCAGATCATCATATGCATTATGACTTCCCGTAAAAAAGTCGAGCTCTTCTGAAGTATACCATGAAATGACTTCCGGTTCAGGGAGTTTTTGCCATTTCCCAAAACCACTTCCCCCTTTGTTAGCCTTCCATTCCAGGCCCTGTGGGATGGAATCGATCAGGAGAACCGACTTGGTCCATGAATTTTTAAATTCAATTAAATCTTCCAGATAGTATCTGACCTGGTAGTTAGGCAGCAGGACTTTTCCGTTCGCATATATTTGAAGTCCCAGCATATCCCCATGCTGATGATCTGGTTTTTCTTTACTTAATCCGGCACTGATGATCATATAAAGATCCTCCTCTTCCCAGCCTTCCCGCATAATAAAATACCCGGTTTCACGGAAGCTGAGTGATCCGGTTTCTGGTTTTTTCTTTCCCAGGTTTTTAAACTGATCCATTTGCTCCTGATTCAGGATCCAGTAATCGTCAGATGACACTTTTGAGGATGCAAAATAATTAAACTCAGGTCTGGAAAACAGGATAGCTCCTAAAGCCATTGGGTCACCAATATCGTTGAATTCCGCCCATGGGGAATCAGTGTCATCCTGCAGGACTGGAGCATTTCTGTCGGGAAAGGCTAATTTTGCCAGAACATCAAACAAACCATAGAGGCTGGTTTCCCAGACAGGATCAAGTTTTATATTATTAATACTGGCCAGCTGATATGGTAAAAAATAGTTTTTTATATCACTGATATGATAATGTACAGATCGTTCGAACTGGAATCCATCCTTAAAAATTTCATACCTGAGATGTTCTTCCAGGATTTTCAATGAATGACGGGTCCATGTTTCACTTCCCTTTATCTCCGGAAAGAGAAAAGAAATCATTGCCAGGGCGCTCATCCCGCGAGTCTGATGATTTCCTCTGTAATACTTTTGATTGGTCTGGTAAAGCTGGGCTGCCGTATGCAAAAAACATTTAATCATTGTCAGTTGCTGAACGGGGGTATATTCTGCGCTGGCCAGTAAAACCTGATGGGCAAAAAGCCAGTTGAACATCCGGTTTCCGGCCCGGTAAACCTCGTAGGCTCCGTTGCCGTTTGCAATACTTTCCACTTCCCCATTATCGAAAGCTTCATTAATGGATCTGGCCTGTTCAGGAATATAATTCAAATACTTTATATCATCTGTGTAAAAGAAAGCCAGTGCAATATCATCTGCTTTATGTTGTCTTGTCAGATGCCGGTATGGATAGGAAACCACCTCTTCTCCTTTCTTGTTTATAAAGGGCATTTTCCATTGTGTGTATGGTTCATATAAGTCCATATGATCATGGGCCTGACTTATATGATATTCCTTCCTTCCGGAATAATTCCGGTTATAAAAATCAAAACGGGAGTCAAAATTCTTCCAGTTAAAAAAATATCTTTCTGAAAACCTTTCTTTAAAGTATTGACTTAATTCCTCAAGAGCCTTTTCTTCATTTCCATTTTTGAAATCTGACTGTATTTGTTCTAACTGAGGATTGTATTGGGGATTTAAAAAATCTATTAGTTCAGAATCGGTTAATACATGATCGGAAGGAACCATTTCAGCCCGGATGGCCGAGATCAATGAAAACAGGACAATATGGATAAGTAGCAGGTTCTTCATTTATAATGTTCTAGGCTATCATCATTTTCTTTAAAGAATTTAAATCTTTTTTCATTGCAGCAATAAGCCTTTCGGGCGATTCGCTCAATTTATTGGCTCCTTTTTCTGCTCCTCCTAAAGGATATTCCAGGTGAAGTGTAAAATCAGCCTGGATACTTAACTCATGTATGAGCTTAAAATATCTTTCAAAATCTACCATTCCTTCTCCCAGTGGCACATTATGGTGTTTCCACTCACCATTAATTTCTTTCCACACAAAATCCTTCACATCAAAACTATTAATTTTACCTGCTAAAAGTTTCATTCCCAGGGGCCAGGAATATCCGCCTTCAACGGTTGCGTGTCTAATATCGTAGCGTACCCCCATTAATCCCGGATCAATATTTTCAAGTAGTTTTTCGATATCCCATACCGGTCCTCCCACCATCTCCCCAGAATGATTCTGATAAGCGGCCTGGATACCGAACTTTTGATTTAACTCAGCTAATTTTTTCAGACTGGTGTTATGAATGGATAAATTTTTTTGAACCGAATAGGAGGGATTATAACTTAACCAGCCCATACGGTAGTTGCTTACCCCCAGCTCTGAAGCTGTTTTGAGAATGTCTGTGGTCAGGGGATCTTCAGCATCAGTAATTGCTGTGGTTATTCTGTTTGCTAACAGGCCCTGATCTTTAACCGCCTGTATTGCCTTTGGAAGGTCATTCTTAACTTTTTCCGGAATAACATGCCCTTTGGGACGGACAGTGAGGTCAATTCCATCAAAGCCAATTTCTTTAGCAAGTGAAGCCATTTCCCTGAAATCGAGCCACTGTAAATGTTTGGAGAAGATATAAACTTTTCTTTGGGTCATTAAGGCTTCTTTTTTTATAAGACTGTTTGCTGTCAATGGAAAGCTTCCGGAAATTGCCAAACCGGAGGTAATTGCTGACATGGATTTTATAAAAGACCTTCGCTTATTCATAAAAAGTAGCTGGTTCGTTTCAAACAAATTATAATATTAATCCTATTTTCTCAACCATACATTGCGAATCCGGGGATCAGCTTAATTGCATGCAATCCTGGTTGAAATGACTTCTCCTTCTGTTGTATGAAACCGGAGAATAAAAATTCCGCGACCGGCAAAATTGGTTGTATTCCGGCCTTCCATAATTTCTTGCTGATGTAAACACCTGCCCGATAAATCATAAATAGAAAATGTACCCTTTTTCGAAACCTCCGAAATTATTTTGTTATGGGAAAAATACGCCATGAAATCAATACTCTCCCTAACTTGATGAATATCAACTCCAACTACAGGATAAAAGCTGGCTCCTGTGGTTGATCTTTCAGGCATTTCAATTTGCGGAGCCATGGATATCTGACTTGCTCCCGGCGTTTTAAATGATCCCCTGTTACGTCCACGAAGATCAGTGGAAATTTGAGGATATTCATTTGTATTATAATTTGCAAGGCCTGAGCTTACTATTGGTTCCAGGATTTCAATTGGGGTTGCTGAGACTTCCATAGAGGGCTCAATCCCGCCAATTATTTCTTCATCTGTATAAGTTAAATTGGTGAAATAGCCCTGATTAATCAGGTTGTTTTTCCATGTTACATCCATTTCTGCGATATTCACATTGTAAACAATTACCGCATGATTTCCGGCAGAAGAATTGTATACATGGTTATGGGCAATGGTTGTGCCAATTGGAGGTTGGTTGAGTGATCCGCTGCTATTGTAATTTATAGCAAATGATTGCTTGCAGTTAACCATTGTATTGAATGCCAACAAGGCATTTTTTACCTGGAAATATTCATTCAGAGCTGAATTCTCCTTTCCACGGACGAGACACAGGGCAGACCTGTATTCCGTTCCTCTTAGATTTTCAAAATAGTTATTATAAACCTGATGATCTTCTCCGATTACCCGTACTCCTCCGGTATTCGAGATTCCGTTTCCAAAAAAATAATTTCCTTCTACCGTGCATCCGTTTCCATGTCTCAGGGTAAGCATTCCCACGCATTCATAAAAAACATTATTACGGTAAATGTTATCACCGGATTTATTGGATATAATTTCAATTTCCCCATTGCAATGTTCAAAGAAGTTATTTTCGACCAGCACTCCGGCTGATTGCATAGAATGAGAGCTGTCTCCAATCCGGATAATTTCCTGACCGTTTAGTTCTTTCCCATCTGAACCAAGATTTGAATTCCGGTAACCAAAATAATTGTTATCAATGATATGATTAGGAGTGATTCCTGTTTGTAGCCAAACCACCAGTAGGGTACCTGAATTAGTCTTGTTTATAAAGGTGCAATGATCAACCCGGTTATCTTTTCCATAGATTGAAATCCATTTACTATCGGTTGTGCTTGAAGCTGGATTGTAATTTATTATGGTTGTATTGCTAAGTCTGCAATTTTCGGCCAGATTGGATGATGACGTCCTGAATGAAACTACTGCATTGGTCCCGGCATTGCCATCTTTAAAATACAAATCCCTTGCAATAATGTACTTTCCGGAAAATTCCAACCTGGAACTACCGGTTAATATTACTTCTCCCGGGGTTTCTGCCATCAAAACGATGGCTTCCTCTTCAGTCCCAAATGCCCTTATGGAAATAGTCTGGTCTACCCAGTTTCCGTTTTTTAACACTATTGTGTCCCCTGCAACCCAGGATCCATTGTTAATTTCTGAAGCGCTGCTGACAAGCGTTGTTTCAGCGAAGATAGAAATGGTAACAAAAAGAAAAAGGGAAGAGAATAATATTTTCATGGAATGGCGTTATAAAATACACGGACAAGAAGATTAGCCAACTTGTCCGTGCAATAATTAATTATAGTATTTCAACAATTCAAATAATCCAAAAGATTATTTTACGATCAATTGCTCAATATGGCTTCCACTATTGTTATTGATTTTAACATAATAGATTCCTTTGGCAATGTCAGAAGTGTTGATTAATACATGACTTCTTCCATCTACAGACTCGCTCAGTACAAGTGCACCCAGAACATTGTAAATTTCAATATTCCTGGTATTAACATCAGCCACTTTTACATTGAGAACACCTGAAACAGGATTTGGATACAGGCTAAATCCTTTGGTTTCAAAATCAGAAATTCCGATTGGTTTATTAACAATAGCACCCCAGGTATCATTCAATTCCAGGTTTGTATCGCCAACAACCGCTTCTCTGTTATTATCAGGATGAGCATTTGTAAATCCATCACCATTATTCCAACCTGTATTTAAGAAATACTTGTATTCAAAAGTTTGGTTTGCATCCGTTTCCAGAGTAGCCGTCCAAATGTTATCTAAATTTTCATCAGACATTAATATGGAAGCACCTGTTCCAGGCTCATTCCAACCATTAAAGCTTCCGGTTACATAAACAACATCGGTTGGCAACAACCAGTAATCTCCGGAGTTAACCGCCTGTGCTGACATGTCAACATTAAATGTCACAGTAACCATAGCTGCAGGGGTAACAGTAACATCACAAGTTGCTGTGAAACCACCATCTACAGTTGTAACCGTTATAGTAGCTGTACCTTCTGCAACAGCAGTAACAACACCATCAACAACAGTAGCAACAGCTTCATTATCAGAACTCCAGGTTACAGAAGGATCCGTTGCATCTTCAGGAGCTACTGTAGCAACAAGAGTTCCGGTTGCGCCTGCATTCAGTTCCAGGGTTGCCTGATCGAGAGTGACTCCGGTTACTGCAACTGATGTTGGTCCGAGAAGTACTTCTTCCCAGTTGGTTCCAACGCGAATACCACCTACTTTTGCACCTACACCACGCTGACGAAGGTTAATTTTAATATCCTGTCCGCCATAGTCACTTTGAGTATCAACTGAGGAAATTACAACAGTTTGTTCAGCTTCTGATAAACTTGGATCAGGATTAATATAAAGATGTATTACATCATTTGCATCACCTTCCACTACTTCATACGCACATACTAACAGATAATAAGAACCTTCAAAACCTGAAAAAACTTCAGATTCTACAATAGTACCGGTTGAAGAGGAGTTTTTTGATACACCAAACTGAAGTTCGGTATTATCATTTCCTACCTTGGCAAAAACACGGCCTCTTGAGAAGTTACTTCCGCTTGAAGCTTCCCATGTAAAGAAATCTCTGAAACTACCCCAGCTGTTTGGTAAAATTTCTACAATAAAGGCGGCATACATCTTACCTCCGGCAGCCGGCAGGTTTAAAGTATCGTCCCCAAAAGTAACCACCCTGGTTGAGATTCTTTGTGTAGCACTTTCCTGTCCTATTAATGAATCCAAAAGAGCGACTTTACCAATGTCACTTCCGATGTATCCATCATAAAATAAAGCTTCATCTTCAATAATCGGACTAACTCCGTTCTGCTCTGAAGCTTTAAAACTTACATACCAGTCATTATAATCTTCCAGATTCATACCGGCAGTAGCATTTTCAAAGTATTCGGTGAATACCTGCCCGTTTAACGTCACAGCTGTGACAAATAATACTAAGAGAGTCAAAAGTTTCTTCATAATAGTTGTTTTAATTTAACGATTTGAGAATTAATAAAAATAAAATTTGTGATATCAATTTTTCTATTGAGTTTTACCATCTAATTTGGTCGACCAATAAATTGGTAGACCAAATATAAAATAAGTCTTTAAGAAACACAATTATTGCTCATCTATATTCCATATTTATGTTGTATAACATGTTTTCATGTCTTTCCTTCCTATCATTCCTTAATAAATTTTGAACTATATATTTCTTCATCCGATTTACATTCAATTAAATATATCCCTTTTACCAGCCGGGAAGTCTGTATGACCTTATAATTTTCTTTCATTTCGAATTCCATGATCAGCGAACCAGTGAGGGTATAGACTTTTATCCTTTTCGTGCCCCTATTTTTATCGAACCGGATATGCAATTCATCCTTTACCCGGGTTGGATAAACCTTCATTTCTCCCCCAGATAAAAAACTATGTACCCCTGTATAGTTTTTCCGGTCAGTCAATTGAGCCTCATAAATTGAATTTGGCTCTAATCCCGGAGAATTTTGTCCCTCTACAAATCCCAAAGTAAAATCAGATGCTGAAATTGGATTCCCTGTTATGGTTTTTGCCAGGCATCCGATGGCATAATTTTGCCCGGTTGGTGGTTTTTGCAATGCTATTTTTCCATAGCTTTCATCTACATCACAATTCCAAAGAACAGAATGTACCGCTGCCCATCCATGGCCGGTTCCCATTGCCACACGGTTATATAATCCCAGCACAAAATCCCGTTTCAGATTGATCTCCTTATGGTTATCATAAAGCATCCCCTGGGTCCATTGCCGGTGTCCCTCATTCACACTATTAGCTGCATCGGAAATACATCGGAGAAATACATTACCGGAAGTTGTTGAAGTCCCGTTGGAAACATAATGATGTCTTCCATTGCTGGCATAGCAGTTCTCAAATAAATTCAACTGGGAATAATGATAGGTATTGAAATTATACATTCTTGAACCCGTTATTATGGCTACCGGATCAATGGCGGAACAATCGGAAAATGTACTCCGGCTGCAGGCTTCTGTAATAATTCCGGATTGGCCAAAATGTATAAAAGTGCAATTCCTGGCCCAGGCATTTTCGCAACTTTTAAAACGGACTGCCTGCCAGGCATGATCCTCATCCTCACTTCCTGATGTTTCAATATCCACTCTTAAATTCTCAAGTCCTATATAGCTGACCAAACCCTGC
>CBDUPM010000030.1:0-11693 GCA_965369105.1 uncultured Bacteroidales bacterium
GTTTATATCATATGGATTTTTGCTACGGTAATAAGCCAAAGGGTGTACATGCATATTTCCGCTAACATGGATATAACCTTTTTCATCGATTCCTAAGCTTACATAATTGTGGGAATCCCACATTAGCTGGTTTGGAAGAGTTATCCTTTGAAACTCATTACTCCCGATCTCCCTGGAAGCAACAGTCATCATCCTGTTTCTGTCGAAATAAGCGATGAATTGATTATTACCTGCGGTTTTAAAATCAAAGCCAACCCCGTTAGCTGCCCAGACAGAATCGACTACAATCTGTTCAACAATAGAAGGATGTTGTATTTCCTTCTCCCCGAAGTTACACGATCCTAAGAATAAGGATAATCCAATTCCGATTATAAATTTTCTATTCATTATATATTCAGTTTTCAATAATAATCATTAATGGTCAATGGCCGTCTAAAGGATAGACCATGGTGTAAAATCACTTTTATTTCATCCACCAGTCTTCTATCTGTTTTGAAAGACCGGAAACGATCTCAGGTTTTTCCTCAGCACGGTTTTCCCATTCAAATGGATCCATATCCAGATTGTAAAGTTCAGGGCCCTTGTCCGATTTAAAAGAGGGATTTGTCAATATTAATTTCCATGGATTAGTAATAATTATCTGATGTTTTAAACTGGAATCCACGGTAGTAAAATCGTGTGTATATAATTCAGCAAATATTGCTTCCCGGTTGGTTCGTGCTTTTTTATCGAGCACATTGATTCCCTGCATATCCTTTGTGGGTTCCAGTCCGCAAATATCCAGAATGGTTGTGGCAATATCTATACTGCTTGAGAGAGAGACTGTATCCATTTCGGGTTTTACTGCCCCCATCCACCGGTACATAATAGGGGTACGAATTCCCATATTATAAGGAGATTGTTTGGATCGTGGGGCATAACGGTTAGCCTGGTTCTGGTCCTGAATCCAACCATTATCACATACATAAACAAAAAGAGTGTTTTCGGAAAGCTCTTTTTCATCTACATAATCCATTAGTTGACCGCAGGTAATATCGAACCATTCACACATGGCCCAGTAATTGGCAATTGCCGATGTTGGTGCTAAGGGGAGGTATTTATCCCGTAAACTGTCGGGAGGTGTATGCGGTGCATGGGGCATGAAGGGGGCATACCAGATGAAAAAGGGTGTTTCATTACTAGTGGATTCATCGATAAAATCATAGATAATATCCATTCCTTCTCTTCCAATTGTCAGTCCCTGATCTCCATGTCTCCCTCCCCTGGTATGATCTCCATGAGTCATTCCCTGGGTAAAACCACCGACAGAATAATGGCCTTCCCACCATTTCCCGGTCTGCAGAGATACATAACCTGCATCTCCCAGAATATCTGCCAGGGTGGGAAGTTCCCTGATTCCTTCAACTACCGGTTTATCTTTAACTGCGCGCTGTTCCAGCCATTCTTCCCTGTTTGTCTGCTTGTCTGCCGAGTTGATTACAGGATCGTTACCAAGAACTCCATGCTGATGAGGATAAAGACCTGTAATCATTGAGGAGAGAGCAGGTCTGCAAAGGGAAGCAGTAGTATAACTATTTGTCAGGGTAAGCCCTTCCCTTGCCAGTTGGTCAATCCGGGGAGTTTCAATGTGTTCATGACCCATGAAACTGTAATCTGTCCAGCTTTGATCGTCGGAGAGGATTAATATAATATTTGGCCTGGTTTGCTGAATTTCTTCTTTGCAGGAAGTCAGACTAACGAATGGAATCAGTCCAAGAAGGTATAATGGTTTTTTCATGAAATAAAAAAATTAAGAGTTTATTTATTGTGATCATTTTATATAAATTATTCCGGATTTATTTCACTCATCGTACTCAATCGTTTCAATAAAAATCCTGACATTTCAGAAATTAATTTCTCAAAGGCTTTTTCATCATATAAATTTTTCCATTCCTTAGGATCCTTTTCCAGATCATAGAATTCGCCTCCAATTATATCTGAGTTCACATATAAAGAAGCATCCTTTTTCCTGTTAAAACACAAAATGAGCTTATGCTTTTTTGTACGAACCATAAAAGAGGCTTCTTCTTTGCGTTCATGCAAGGCACAAAATGAGGCTGTGCGATTTTCCTCTTTATTTAATAAATTAATACCTACTGCATTCTTAGGGATTTCAATGCCAGCTGCTTTAAGTAAGGTTGGATAAACGTCGGTAAGTTCAGCAGGACGTTCATCTTCTATTCCTTTCCATTCTTCAGGCAAAGCCGAGCCTGAAATGACCATAGGTACACGGACACTCGCATCATAGAGGCAATATTTATTAAACCGGTAATACCTCTCACCCAGCATTTCGCCATGGTCCGACACAAAAATAATAATAGCATTCTCCAGCAATCCTTTATCTTTTAATGCATCAAGAGTTCTTCCAAACATATCATCAATCCATGTACAATTGGCATAATACCGCATGGTCATTTCTTTCCATTGCTCTTCGGTTGCATTTTTCCAGAAACCCTCATACAATTCTCTCCGGTTTACTCCTTCTGCATGTGGTGACCTGTCTTTATCCCAGGGAGGCTGTTCGGCGTACTTTATTTCATCAAGATTGTAGAAATCTTCGAAACCTTCAGGTACATTATGACCGGCATGAGGTTTTAAAAATGACAAATACAAAAACAGCGGCCGTTCATCTTTTCGGTCTTTGATATAATCCATACACTTTTCAAACACCCAGCCATCGCGATGATCCCCTTCTGGTAAAGCACTTGTTTCACCGATATATCCTGACGGATCTTCTTCACCCGGACCATAAGCAATGGTTTCATCTAAATAACGTTGTTTTTTATCCGGGTCAAGATCTTTCATCATCACCGCTCCATATTCAAAAACTTCAGCAGCATACCTTGTTTCAAAACCGCGGGTAGAGCAACGAATCCCCCAATGTGTTTTACCAAATCCTGCAGTTTCGTAGCCTGCATCCTGAAATACCTGTGCCAGTGTCTTCACAGGTAATTTTTCATCAGGAACACCTCTTCCATTTTTAAGTACACCTGATTGGTTAGGGTATAAACTTAACATCATGGAGTTGCGACTGGCAACACACATGGGTGCCTGGCAAACCGCCTGTGTAAAACGTACACCATTTTTAGCCAGCTTGTCTAAATTGGGAGTATGTATCCCTCCATCTTCCACTCCTAAAGCATCCCATCGGTGCTGGTCGTCCATAAGAAAGATAATGTTAGGTCGATCGGGTTTATTCTTTTCAGACCTTATCGAACAGGAACTAAAAGCTACTGCGAGTCCAATTGCCAGGGTTCCCACATTAAAACTTAATATACTTTTATCTTTTGCATTCATTATTCAGCCTATATTAATTCGAAGAAATTAGCAGATTTTAACCACTCTTAAATCTAAAATATGACCCAGCTTTTCAATTTTTCCTGCAATATGCCCCACTCCTATGGCGCAGTGATGTGCGGGGCCCTGCTTCGACCATTGGTTCATAAACTCTTTGGCGCCAATGGAGAAACGATAGCGGCTGTTCGTATTCCCGATTTTCAGGATCGGGCCCTCAACCGATTCACCTTCAGCAACCAGCAAAAATACTTCATCTTTGCTTTCAACTACTGAAAGTAATGTGACCGGGCCGTGTTTTACAGTCATTTGAATAGACAAGCCTTTGCCTGGTTTTCCATGATAAACAGGAAGTGGTACAAGTTGTACATTTCCTTCTGCAATTGCCACATGTGCCGGACCATCATGCCCCAACATCACGATATCGTCGTTAAAATCCATTGCATAAAACTCAGAGAAGGAACCTCCCACCCCAAATGAATCCATTATTTTCATTGCCTGGGCATTTTTCACCTCACACTCACCAGCAACCGGTATGTTTTTGCCTGTAAGCAAGGTGTTTCCTGCAATAACTGATGTTACCATATTTTCATAATCGTTTCCCGCTTCTCCTTCGTAGTAATATGCCATGGAACCCAGATTATGGGCATCAACTAATTTATCGAGTGCAACTGAGGTTCGTGCTGCACGCACAATTTCTTCCTGCTCGCAGGCATCTGCCACAACAAAGGTATTTTGGAATTCGATTATTTTTTCATCTATCTCTTCATCTGTAGCTTCGTCGTGATGTTTTTTCAACTCACACATTTCAACTATTTCAATGTG
Source organism: uncultured Bacteroidales bacterium (assembly GCA_965369105.1). Taxonomy (GTDB): domain Bacteria; phylum Bacteroidota; class Bacteroidia; order Bacteroidales; genus JAGLSB01. The sequence continues at coordinate 4,159 of CBDUPM010000030.1, forward strand.
GGTCCCAAAGGCAGCTGCCTGCTTTGTGAGGTCGGTATAAACATCTAACATACCGCCGTAATAATGACCTAAAATGCCCAGGCGATTGTTACGCATATCAGCGGCCACGCCGGCTGCCTCAATCCAGGCTTGAATATCGTCCCAAACGGCTTGCTCATCCAAATAACCGGTGACAAACTCATAGCCAATTCCTGCACGATTAAAAACATTTGCTAATTCGGGAACTGAGCAGGCCTGGCAATGCGCCAACCATTCACCTGTCATTTTCCCACGATCGCCCAGATTATTGAATTTTTCATAATCGATGGCAGCTACAGGTTGTATGTTTAAGATGATAATCGGACATTTCACCTTTTGGACGACAGGCAAAACGGTTGATGATAGTGCATAGGTTGAAACATATAAGAAAACAATATCAACATCGTTCTTCTTCAGATAATCCCCTGCTTCTTTTGCTTTTTCTGGTGAATCCACCAAACCCGCATCTACCACCTCAGCTCCAAAGCTTTCCATTTTATCAGCAATTTGCTTTTGGTAAGCTTTTAATCTTTCCAATAATCCATCAAACTGATCCCAGTAAGTATCCAGCCCTATTCCAAACAATCCTGTTTTTGTCATTTTATAATTTATTTGGATTTTGTTTTTCGTGATTAATTTGCATTAAACGAACAGGACCCAGTAAACCCGAAGAAAGCGGCTCAGTAAAACTAAAAGCGCTCATTGATAATTTCGTTGTAAAGGTATACCTGCCGGTCCTAAACTCCTGTCCTCCCATTAATCCGTTTTCGAATTTTACGGTCCTTACATTTGCATCGGGTTCCTGACGATCGCCCAGTAAACGATTAATCCATCGGTTGGCAATCTCAATTACTAATTCATTTTCCCCTTCTTTCAGTACTTCCGAAATATCAATTCGCCAGGGAGCACACCAGATGACACCCATATCTTTTCCATTCAGTATCACCCGGGCAATATCATTAACAACCCCCAGGTCGATGTAACAAGGATTTTCAGAGAGTTTATCAATCTCGATTGTCTTTTTATAAGTTGCAATTCCCGAGTAGTACTGTATGCCGCGCAATTCGTGCTTTGTCCAATCCTGAAGTTCGTCAAATTGAATATTTTCAGGGCCACCAAATTTTGTATTGAAAGAAACATCCCAGGCACCTTCAATGGTTTTGACTTGAGTATAAACAGGGAAGTTGCTATCGTTTATTTTTATGGCCGGGTTTTCGGTATTACCTGAAAAAGTGACAAAGTAACTTTCGAAAGGAAAGAATTCCATTGGGATGGTTGTCAATCCGTTGTCAATGGAATAATTGGTGATTTTTCGGGTTTCTCCGGTCGTTCCCATCCATAATTCGGGCTCGCCAACAGCACGAAAGGTACAGGTTGTTTTTTGAAAATCATTCGTTCGGTTTGCGATGAAATAAATATCCTTGTCGGCAGTTTTGCGATGTCCGAAACGAATGCTGTTGTTACTTGATTTAAAATCTTCTGCAATATTCAAATCCGACAAAACTTCTATAGTGTTTTTATAGGATGGATATAATTCATCAGAGGACAGATTATGCAGTTCGCCTCCCCAATAAATCGTGCCTTCTCCATATTTCATTTCGCTTTTTTCATTGGGTGTTTGAAGAGAGCCCCAAAGTTTCCTGGATAACTCCTCCACGTCATTATCACAATTTGGGTAATTCATTAAACCTGGTGATTTAACAGGAGGAGTTCCAATTATTTTTGCTCCATGCTCAACTAAAGAACCAATGAATTTAAGTAATTCAGGTGTCATGGTTTGGAAATTTGGCAATACCATAATTTCGTAAGAACTTGCCCCCGGAAAAACAATTTTCCCGTTTTCTACCCTTGCTCTTTCCATCAGCATTTTGGGTGAACAGGCATCAAAACTGCAGGCTTTCTTATCTGGAATTGCACCGTTTTCTTCCAGGGCATCTGGTGGAGGGGTAAAAACCATGGGGGCGCCTTCCGGGGTCAGATAAAGAATATCTGAAACGGATTGTCCCTGTTGCATCATGTGCGAACAACGGCTGATGTATTGATGATAGGCACTAACCATTGGCCACCAGGTTTGTCCACGATCCCAATGTACGCCATATCGTCCCATTGTCATTCCCGGTCGGTATTCATCTCCCAGGGGTTTATGTGCAAATGTGTGGTAAACAAAACGGTTAACTCCATGTGCAAGAGCCCAGTCGCTTTGGTCTTTCATTGACCAGGGGTACTCTTGCCAGGCTTCAGTTGGTTGAGAGGTAAACACCTCCGCTCCAACCACCGGATGTCCTTTGATATGTGCAATGGAAGTTGCTTGTAAAACTGCATACCATGTAGTAAACCCAAAGTTTTTGCTCCAAAACTCGGCCATAATTACATCGGCAATGGCGCCTAAATCGAGGTCGCCTGCCGGATTCATGTCATAGGGTTCGATGGTGAGTTCCAGGCCGTTTTTATGCGCATAAGCTTTACCGAATTCAACATGATTCTCAAGAACCAGTTCTTTGCAGGTTTGACGTAAATCCCACAGAAAACGTTCAGTAATCTCAACACTTTCAATGGCACGTCCGGTATAGGCAAGAAAATAGGGTTCCGGGTCATAGCCCCGACGTGCTTTAAATTCATCCTCAATTCCTTCGGTATAGTTTTGGGCGCCACTCTCCCAGCTATCCATATGAAAACCTGTCCAACCAACTTCCTCCTTTCTTGGTGCTGTTTTTTCCAATAGAATATCGGTGTAATTCTTCAGGTGATTTCGAAATGCAAGGGTATCCATTTTATTGCTCTCAAAACCAAGAGCCGGCTCAGGAGCAGGACGTGTGCCTGCCCCGGTCACTCTTTTGCCCATTCGTATGATTGTCCAATTCCCTTTTGGGGCCTCCCAAACCAAATGCCCGTTTGGTTGAAGGTATTTAGTTACATTAACTATTTGGGAATGTTCAAGAATTTTACTGCTTTTAGGCTCATCATAACTGGCAAGTGAAGGCAGGTAAGGTTTTACATTTGGCCTGGATGTATAGGGATCTCTTTTATAAAGCGCTTTTTCGTTAATATCTGTGATAACAGGAACTGCCGAATTTGGAATGGCATAAACAGCTACATCTTCGTAATAGGGGTGGTTCATTTTGTGCCAGGTTGTACTTCTTTGTCCGGGTATTGGCAGTTGAATATTTACTTTTTTATTCCCCGTAATTTCGGTTTCACTAAAAACCAAATGTTTCATTGATTCTTCCGGTTTTACCCAGGGGCCGCCACTACCGCACCAACCCGGACCGGCACCCAATACTATTTTTATCCCCAAACGTTCTGATTCCCGAACCGCGTGCACAAATAAATCCTGCCATTCTTCACTCATGAAATCAACCGGACCACGAGGAACTCCAATCCCTACTTCCAAAAAAATAAGATTGCTGATTCCCACTTCTTTCATTGATTCCAGGTCTTTGGTCATTTCATCGCGGGATAAATTTCCATCCATAAAATACCAGTAGACTCCCGGTTTTGAATTATCAGGGGGATTCAGAAAAGATTGCTTTAGGGTATCTTCAGGTTTTGTCGATTGACAACTCATAAAAAATACAATCCCTATCAAAAAGAAAGATATTGATTGAATTTTCTTAAGTTGCATTTGCTTTCTTTTAAGGTTATAAATCTGGTATTATTCCTTGAATAACATTTGAGCAGGATAAATATTCTCAATGCAATTGGAATTAATCAGCTCTGGTTCCAGATATTTATGTAATAACCGGAGCCAGGAATTTTTCAGGTTGTGGCAAGAAAATGAAACCACTGAACTTATTATTTTAGAATAAATGGCAGGTACCAATTATTTTCATCCATCAACCGAGCCTTAATTGCAGCTCGTTCATTGGCAGGGCGGGACTCAGAGATTTTATCTGCCAGCCACTCTATTCCATTGTTTCCAGCCTTTTCCCTTCGTCGGGCTATTCTTACAAAATCATAAAAACGCTCTCCCTCATAAGCTAATTCCCTTGCCCGTTCATCCATAATAATATCCTCCAAATACAATTGTTGTTGCAGAGTGGAGGCAATACTCTTAAAACCAATAATTTCATTATTATTCGGATCAAAAATATAATAACGGTCCCTATCCGCTGCTTTCCCTGTCTTCAGAGGAAAACCCGCTCTCCCGGCAACACCCATGCGAGCATCGTTCGAGCTTATATAATCACCTGTATAAATATAATCTTCGGCCTCAAAAAGGTCATGACGGAAACTATTACCTTCCATATACTGACGGTTAACCACTAATTCTGCAGCATATAGATGCATTGCTGCTGCCCGATATACTATAAAGTTGGCGTCCTTATCAAAGGGGCCTCTCCCGATGGTGTATTTGAAAGCCACAGTATCTACCCCCTGCATAATATCGTTTACTTCATCCCAAAAGCCCAGCACCTTAAGATTAAGCATCTCTCTCACTTCCTGTGAACTTAAATCCACCCCATTTTTGACATAGGTATATGAACTTCCGTAACCTCTCGAGAAATCTCCGGGAGTGCCAGGTTCTACTGTGTATGCATTATTAGGATCTGAAGTATTAATACTATAATTCTTCCATTGGGATTCCCACAACCGGATGGCCTTACCCGATGGTTTTACAGAATAAATATTTGGAGGCATTATTGAGAAATAGCGTTGAAGATTATTCAACTGCCATGAGGATGCCGTTTTCTGGAATTGAAGGGTAAAGATATGTTCAAGATTATCAATTGAGGTGAATATACTGCTCCATTTTGACCCTTCAAACCTGTCATCGACTGCATATTTTATATAGTTATCCTCAACATTCTCAACTGTACGTCTTAAAAATACAGGCACCAGGATATCCAGGGCTTCGGAATAATTATCAATATGGGCATACATTTGCACCAGGAATGCATTCAGGGCATCTTCATTCCAGACGGTGGTATTCCATGTTACATCATTAATCTGATCTTTATTGGAATAATCAACTCCGACAAATCTTACTTTTTCCTTGATATCTTTGATACATTGACGCGTCATCTGGTCCTGATTCAGAAATTTTCTTTCTGTAAAAACATAAGTAGTATCAAAAATTGTATCCGTATCTATTCCATTGGGCGCATAGTTTATATACACACTATCGGTATATTCACCGGGTGAATTAACAAATGCATTGATTTCATCAATCGTGTTAAGGGTTTCAGGAATATATGGAATTTCATTAAAAATCCTTACCGCATAAAAATAAGCCCATGATCTCATTGTTACGGCTTCACCATACATCCGATGATAGTTCGATACAGGGGAATCTTTCTCAAGCACTTCCGGGTATAGATTTTCTAAAATCCGAATTACTTTATTACTGGCAGCAATCAGTTTATAGAAATTAGAAGGACTGGCATACCTGTTACTTTCTGTCACTAAAAATGAATTTATTTCTCTCAGGTCAGGATCTGCATTTGGTGTCACAACCAGAAGATCTGCACGTAACTCGCCTAAAATGACAATTTGCTCAACCAGATCCTGCTGCAAACTGTATAAACCTAAACTAAGTGAACGCAATTCGACTTCATCTGCCGGTACCTGGCTTTCAGGCACTACCAAGCCCTGTTCAGGGTTTAGAAAATCCTCACAACCGCTGGTAACAACAAGTATTAATAAAATATGTAATATGGTCTTTTTCATCTTATTAAGATTGTTTATTTATAAAAGTAAAAGATGGAACGTGCTGTTTTAATCATTCTCATATAATTAGCCAATTTTGCGATCCGAATTTTGTTTTTCATTTCATTCATTTATACAAAAAGTTCTATTCCGCTTAGAGTCCAATTTTAATACCTAACATAAATTGTTTACTTACAGGCATATTTGCATAATCGACCCCCTGATATAGCAAATCCTGAGAATAACTGAATTCAGGATCGTAGCTTAAATACTTGCTTAATGTAAAGAGATTGGATGCTGTGGCATAGACTTTAAGACTGGAAAGTCCGGGGATACTTCTCTTAACATTGTAACTTATAGTTATATTTTTCAGGCGTAAATAGGAACCATCTTCAATCCATCTGTCTGAAAAATCTGTATTTCCCATTGGATCATTCCAGGTTGCTTTAGGCACAGTAGTTTGCTGTCCTTCATATTGCCAGCGTTGCAATGTTTTAACACTTTGGTTTTCCAGGCCGGTCATCTTTTCATTTTGCTGTCTTAAGTAGTTATAGACTTCATTACCATATACACCCTGGAAAAACAAATTCATGCTTACATTCTTAAACCGGGTATTAATGAACAACCCTCCGAAGAAATCGGGTTCAAAAGAACCCAGGATTTGCTTATCATTTTTATCGATAATATTATCCAGGTTTCCATCAGCATCCGGAACATTTTCATAAATAGCATCACCTGCTCTGTAAGGCATATTTCTGAAGTTATACATTCCGGCATCATTTGCATCCTGCGAGGAGGCATATACCCCATTGAATCGGTAGCCGTAGAAACTATTAATGGGCGATCCTTCACGGTTAATGATTTGCATCTGACCAGGGATATCCAGTATTTGTTGTCCGGTGGTGATTTTATCTATTATTGTGCTGTATTTAGAAAAGTTTAATCCAAAATCAAGAGAAAAATCAGTTTGACTAACCACTCTGCTAAATGCTTCTGCTTCAATTCCTTTTGTTGAGAATGCGGCGGTATTGTTTGGATAGGTATCGTAACCAAAATAACTATTCTGAAGCTCAAGAATTAAGACATTTTCACTTTTATTATTAAAATAATTTATTGTAAAATAAAAACGGTTGGCTAATGCGCTAAAGTCTAACCCGATATTAAATTGTTTTTTTGTTTGAAAAGACAATTCATCATTGGCTAAATTCCCTGGTATTAACACGGAAGCATCCCGGTACTGACTAACCAGAAAATGAGAAAAACTATTCACTTCTCCTATGTCATCATTACCTGTTACACCATAAGAAACACGAAGTTTAAGCTCTTCAATTGCATTCACATCAGGAAAGAAGGTTTCATTTGAAATACGCCATGCTCCTCCAAATGAATAAAAAATTCCAAAAGGCATATCTCCCATTTTTACCGTATTTGCTGCATTTTCACCCACCCGTGATGACAAATCAGATGATAAGGTGGCAGAAAGAAGATATCTATCAGCGAATGCATAGGAGATATTTGAATATAAGGATCCCCAATTCCAGGCTCTGTTATTTCCTCCAATTATATTTAACAGATTTTCACCACGATTGAGATTAGTATAATAATCACTTGCAGTATTCCTGGCTTTGCCAAAATCCTGGTCGAATTGATTTTTTTGCCATCTAAATCCCACCGCTCCATATATTTCATGAACCCTATCAAAGCTTTTATTATAAAAAATACGGTTATCATTGTAAAATGTAAACAATGAGTTATTCTGTCCCTTTGTTTCATTAAAAACTTCATCATCATACAAGAGGTCAAATCCTCTGTTGGGAATAAATAAATAGTCCTTCGTATTGCTGGAATTTATCCCAAGAAGAGAGGTAAAC
>CBDUPM010000031.1:0-11626 GCA_965369105.1 uncultured Bacteroidales bacterium
TGACCTGGTGGATCAGGACGGGACTTATTTTGGAGGTGATTATAATGAGGATGAGGATGCTTACATTTTTAATATCGGGCTTCACTTACAACATTTTGTAAACAAGGAAAATGCTAATATGGATATGATTCTGCTTCCTACAAGCAGCAGTCAATCAGGAAGCAGGGTCATTCTGAACAGCCCTCTTCACCCTGATAATCCCATGAAGTTAAAAATAATTTATACAAAATTCTGATATGTGTGGAATAGTAGGATATATAGGTGATAAGGAAGCATATCCAATCCTTATCAGTGGATTAAAAAGACTCGAATACCGGGGCTATGATTCAGCAGGAGTGTCCCTCCAGAATGGCGATATTAACACCTATAAAAGGAAAGGGAAAGTCTCTGATCTGGAAGAATTTATTGGTTCAAGAAGTAAAAAAGGAAGTGTGGGAATTGGACATACAAGATGGGCAACTCATGGTGAACCAAATGATATAAATGCACACCCACATACCTCTATGAATGGCAAATTCACCATTATTCACAATGGGATTATTGAAAACTATTCTACCCTTAAAGAAAAACTGAAGGACAGAGGATACCATTTTCAAAGTGAGACCGACACGGAAGTACTTGCAAATCTGATTGAATATATTTACAGTAAGGGAAAAATAGAGGCTGAACTTGCGGTAAGACTGGCATTGACAAAAGTAGTGGGTGCCTATGGGCTGGTGGTTATGTGTAAAGATGAACCCGATTTGTTGATTGCTGCAAGAAAGAGTAGTCCTCTTGTTCTGGGAATAGGTGACGGGGAATTTTTTGTTGCATCCGATGCCACTCCGATTATTGAGCATACCGACAGGGTAATATATCTGAATAATGGAGATGTTGCCATCATTCACAGGGATGAGCTGGTTTTGAAAACCATTCAAAATACCAAACTAGAACCCAAAATTGAAACGCTGAATCTTGATATTAATTAAATCGAAAAAATTGGCTATGATCATTTCATGCTGAAGGAGATTTTCGAGCAGCCCAGGTCAATTGAGGACACTTTCAGAGGAAGATTACTAAATGATTTCAGCGATATTCGTTTAGGTGGGTTATATAATGTTCAGGACAAATTAATTAATGCCAAAAGAATTGTAATAATTGGATGTGGAACCTCCTGGCATGCCGGTATGGTAGGCGAATATTTATTTGAGGATATTGCAAGAATACCGGTTGAAGTTGAATATGCTTCTGAATTCCGTTACCGGAATCCGTTAATTGACGAAAATGATGTGGTAATTGCTATCAGTCAGAGTGGTGAAACCGCCGATACTCTTGCAGCTATTCAACTGGCAAAAGATAAAGGAGCAACCGTCCTGGGAATATGCAATGTTGTGGGCTCCAGTATTTCACGCGAAACTCATGCAGGGGTTTATACCCATGCCGGGCCTGAAATTGGGGTGGCATCTACCAAGGCATTTACAGCCCAGGTAACCGTTTTGACCATGATGGCCTTTATGCTTGGCTTCAAAAGGGGACAGATGACGGCAAAGAGGTATACAGAGCTGATTCAGGAACTGCATGAAATTCCGGAAAGAATTGAAAAAATTCTTCTTTTAAATGAGACTTTTCTCAAAATTGCCAATCAATATCAATCTGCGTCTAATTTCCTGTATCTCGGCAGAGGGTACTCCTTTCCGGTAGCACTTGAGGGAGCTTTGAAGCTAAAGGAAATTTCCTATATCCATGCAGAAGGATATCCGGCAGCAGAAATGAAGCATGGTCCGATTGCACTTATTGATGAAAATATGCCTGTGGTTGTAATTGCCACAAGAGATGACTCATACGAAAAAATTGTCAGCAATATCCAGGAAGTAAAAGCAAGAAATGGGATTGTAATTGCCATTGTTACAGAGGGTGAAGAAGTGATTTCCTCCATGGCTGATCATATAGTTGAAATTCCGGCAACCGATCCAAAACTGATGGCATTGCTTTCGGTTATTCCTCTGCAGCTCATTGCCTACCATATTGCAGTATTAAGAGGATGCAATGTGGATCAGCCCAGGAACCTGGCTAAATCTGTCACCGTCGAATAAAAAATAAGTCTTACCGGATTTACTTGAAAAATAGTATTACATAAAAGGAAATAAGCCTTATTTCCTTTCAGAATACTGGGTTTTATAATATTTTTGATATCCTCCCGAAACGACATTTTCAAGCCATTCTTCGTTTTCCAGATACCAGTCCACGGTTTTCTCCAGGCCTTCCTCAAACTGAAGGGAGGGGGTCCACCCCAGTTTGCCTGCCAGTTTTGATGAGTCGATGGCATACCTTAAATCATGACCGGCCCTGTCTTTTACAAAGCTTATCAGACTTGCAGAGGTTCCTGGTTTACGTTTCAGTTTCTTGTCAAGAATTTTACAAAGTAAATGTATCAGGTCAATATTTTTCCATTCATTATTTCCCCCAATATTGTAGGTACTGCCGGTTTCTGCATTATGAAAAATTGTATCTATGGCAGAGGCATGATCGATAACATAGAGCCAGTCCCTTATGTTTTCGCCCTTACCATAAACAGGAATCTCCTTCATCTTTTTAATATTGTTAATAGCCAGTGGCAAAAGCTTTTCAGGAAACTGATTGGGTCCGTAATTATTACTGCAGTTTGAAATCACCACCGGCATTTTATAGGTGTTATAATATGCTCTTACCAGATGGTCGGAGCCGGCTTTGGAGGCAGAGTATGGACTTTTAGGGTCATAGGCGGTTTCTTCAGTAAAAAAACCGGTATCTCCAAGACTCCCGTATACTTCATCGGTAGAAACATGATAAAACAGTTTTCCATTATAATCATCTTTCCAAATGGCCCGGGCGGCATTTAGTAAATTAGCAGTTCCGACAATATTGGTATAGATAAAATCCATTGGGGAACTGATAGACCGGTCCACGTGAGATTCAGCTGCCAGATGAATTACAGCATCAAAACCAAATTCTTGAAATATTGCATGAATTTTTTCTGAATCTGTTATATCAGCCTTAATAAAGCGGTAATTTTCATTTTCTTCTATATCCTTCAGGTTTTCCAGGTTTCCGGCATATGTAAGGGCATCCAGATTAAAAATCTGGTAATTTTTATATTTTTTCAAAAAATGCCGGACTACATGTGAGCCAATAAACCCGGCTCCGCCGGTAATAAGTATTTTTTTCATTTATTATGATTTTTTCTCCAGATTTTGTCTGTAATATTTTTCCCATTCCCAGGCCGTTTTTAAAGTCTCTTCCAGGCTCTTTTCAGCATTCCAGCCCAGCTCATCATTCGCAAAGGTTGTATCCGCAAATACTTTTTCAATATCTCCTTCCCTGCGATCAACAATTTTATAATTTACCTTTTGCCCGGTTGCTTTCTCAAAAGCATTAATGACTTCAAGAACGGAGCTACCCTTTCCTGTACCTAAATTAAATACTTCGAATGATGATTTATTTCTTTTTTCAAGAAGCCTTTTGATTCCAATTACATGTGCCCTGGAAAGATCTACGACATCAATATAATCTCTGATAGCCGAACCATCAGGAGTATTATAATCACTTCCAAAAACACTTAATTCCTTCCGGATCCCGTAAGCAGTTTGTGTAATAAACGGGACCAGGTTGTTGGGAATCCCAATGGGCAATTCACCAATCAAAGCACTTGGATGAGCTCCAATAGGGTTAAAATATCTTAATGAAAGTATATTCAGATCCTTTTCAATATAGGAGGTATCCTTTAAAATTTCTTCACAAATTTGTTTTGTATTTCCATAGGGTGAAATTGCAGGTTTGATAGGTGACTGCTCGGTTACAGGAAGTTGATCCGGTTCACCGTAGACCGTACAGGAAGAGCTGAAAACAATATTTTTGGTTCCTGAAATTTTCAGGTTCTCCAGAATATTGATCAGAGAATTTAAATTATTCCTGTAATACAGTAAAGGTTTTTCAACGGATTCTCCAACAGCTTTGGATGCTGCAAAATGAATAACAGCGTCAATATCAGGATATTTACCAAATAAATTTTTTACTGCTGCAGGATCTGCAAGATCAAGCTTTTCAAAAAGGGGTCTTTTCCCGCAAATCATTTCAATTCTGTCAATGACATCAGCAAAGCTATTGCTGAGATTATCTGCAATAAGGACTTCGAACCCTTCATTTATCAATTCCACGCTTGTATGAGATCCAATATAACCGGTACCTCCTGTAACTAGTATCATTTATTATAAACTCCAGTATTTTAATTTTTGAATCTTATTTCTGTAAATACCTTTCAGGTCTGCAATAATGGCTCCTTCGGGATGGGTAATACTTAGAAAATAATTTTCGTCAAGATCTAAATACTCTCTATGATTAACGGCAACAATTACTGCATCATATGGAGCATTGATTTTATCCTTAAGTTTAAATCCATATTCTTCGTTTACCTCATCGGAAGATGCATGAGGATCGACGATATCGACAGCAAGTCCGTAATTCTTAAGCTCATGAACCACATCAACCACCCTGGAGTTTCTGATATCGCTCACATTCTCTTTGAAAGTAACTCCCATTACAAGAATTTTGGATTCCTTCATGGATTTATCCAGGTTAATAAGTTTCTGAACAATAATTTTTGCCACATATTCTCCCATACCATCATTTATAGATCTTCCGGAATTTATAATTTGGGCATGATGTCCGAATTTAGCAGCCTTGTATGTCAGATAATAGGGATCGACCCCAATGCAATGACCTCCTACCAGGCCCGGGAAGAAATTCAGGAAATTCCATTTGGTACCGGCGGCTTCCAAAACTTCAAATGTATTGATTCCCATTTCATGAAAGATCATGGATAATTCGTTCATGAAAGCAATATTAATATCTCTCTGGGTGTTCTCTATAATTTTTGCTGCTTCAGCTACCATTATGGAACTTGCGCGATGGACACCGGCTTTGATTATTAATTCATAAACCTTTGCTATTTCTTCAGCTGATTCTTCATCACATCCGGAGGTTATTTTTGTAATCCGGGTCAGGGTATGCTCCCGGTCGCCTGGATTAATTCTCTCAGGTGAGAATCCCACTTTAAAGTCATCCTTATAATTGAGACCCGATATATCCTCCAGAATAGGGATACAATCTTCTTCAGTACAACCCGGGTAAACGGTTGATTCAAATACTACATAATCACCTTTTTTTAAAACACCGGCCACTGATCTGGTAGCACTTAGCAATGGGGTGAGATCGGGTTTTTTATGCTGGTCTATTGGTGTTGGCACAGCAACGATAAAGAACCTTACATCCTTTAAATCATCAATAGAACTCGTAAATATTATATCCTTGTTTTTAAAATCTTCAGATTGGAGTTCATTGGAGGGATCAATACCTTTTTTCATCAATTGCACCCTGTCGTCTTTGATGTCAAATCCTACCACAGGAACGATGGAAGCAAATTCCAGGGCTATGGGTAATCCAACATATCCAAGGCCAATGACTCCAATTTTAAATTTCTTTTCAGTAATTTCCTTAAACATTTTTTTATGATTTATTTTTTAATAATGGATTATATTCTCCTTTTAATCCAACCGGGATTGAATTCCTGATATTATATACCATTTCAATGGAAGGCTTTGCATCCATAAGGCCAAAACCGTTTCCCTTAAGAATCTCCTGGTAGGTAACCGTATGAAGATCTGTAAAGCCACCGCTGAACTCAATTTCTTCACCGTCAATTGTTATTGATCTGTAAGTCCTTTGGCCGTTTTGTTTGACATTTAACGGAATATCATTATAATCGAGACTCAAAAACCATCTTACCCGGGCTCTTTCCAACTCAAGATAACCGGCTGTTTTGTCTTTTTCAAGTACCTGTACAATATTTTCCTTTACATTGCCAAAAATCCAGCCTAGCATATCAAAGAAATGAACTCCAATATTTGTGGCCACACCTCCCGATTTTTCGACTTCACCTTTCCATGAATAATGATACCAGTTTCCCCGGCTGGTTATATAAGAAAGATCAATATCGTATATTTTATCTTTTGGACCCTTTTCAATTTTTTCCTTCAATTCAAGAATAGCGGGATGGTACCTTAACTGAAGCACATTATATACTTTCTTCCCGGTTTGATTTTCATAATCTATCAAACCATCAATATTCCATGGGTTGAGAACCACCGGATTTTCACATATTGCATCACAACCTGATTTCAAGGCAAATCTTATATGACTGTCATGAAGATAGTTGGGAGAGCAAATACTGACAAAATCCAGATGCTGTCCCTTACGTTTCATTTTATCAATGTGACGGTCGAATCTTTCATATTCAGTAAAAAAATGTGATTCCGGAAAATAACCATCAATAAATCCCACACTGTCAAATTTATCCAGGGCAGCAACCAGCTTATTACCCGTTTCTTTTATGGCCCTTATATGCCTGATAGCAATATATCCGGCTATTCCTATTATAGCAAAGTTTTTCATAACTTATTTTCGCTGAAATTTTGATTATACTAATCTTTTTACTTTGTTTTCTTTCAAAATATATTTTTGATTGCTTTCCGGGCAGATTGCAGTATCCTTATTGTCAAAAACAAGACGGTGACCGTACTCACTAACCCATCCAATATGCTTTCCCGGATTTCCAACGACGAGTGAGTAGTCCTCAACTTCTTTTGTAATAACGGCGCCTGCTCCTATAAAAGCATACTTCCCGATATTATTCCCGCATACCAGGGTTGCATTTGCCCCGATAGAAGCCCCTTTTTTCACCAGGGTTTTCATATATTCTTCTCTTCTTTTTATGGCGCTCCTCGGATTAATTACATTGGTAAAAACCATTGAAGGCCCTAAAAAAACATCCTCTTCACAGATAACTCCGGTATAAATGGATACATTATTCTGTACTTTCACATTTTTACCCAGTTTTACTTCGGGCGATACTACAACATTTTGTCCGATATTACATCCCTCACCAATTTCACAATTCGACATAATATGAGAAAAATGCCAGATTTTAGTTCCTTTTCCAATTTTGCAATCCGGATCAATGACAGCTGTTTCGTGAGCAAAATAGTCCATTTCTGACAAATTAATTTTTATAAAACTCAATGATTGAGCCGGTAATAAATTCCAGTTGTTTATGATCCAGTTCTGTATGCATGGGTAATGATAAAACCTCATCTGATAGTTTTTCAGTTACCGGAAAGTCACCTTTACCATAGCCCAGATCTTTATATGCATTTTGTAAATGAAGTCCAACGGGATAATAAATCATGGATGGAATTTTCCTTTCTGAAAGAAACTCTTTTAACTCATCCCTGCCTTCTTTAACTTTTAAGGTGTACTGGTGAAAAGTATGGTCAGAAAAACTGTTTCTTACCGGAATTTGCACAAATTCGAGGTCTTTTAGTTTTTGATCATAAAAATCAGCCGCATTTTTACGGGCCTTACTATATTCATCAAGATGTTTTAATTTAACCGATAAAATAGCTGCCTGCAGGGTGTCCAGCCTGGAATTAACTCCAACATAATCATAATAATATCTGCGCTTCATCCCATGGTTAACCATGGCCCTTATCTTTTCCCCAAGTTCTCTGTCAGGTGTAAATATGGCTCCCCCATCACCAAAAGCTCCCAGGTTTTTGGAAGGAAAGAAAGAAGTGGTGCCAATATCACCAATGGTTCCGGCTTTTTTTATTTCCCCATTTTTACAATAAAAATCAGTTCCTATTGCCTGGGCTGAATCTTCAATAATTTTCAGGTTTTTATCCCTGGCGATGCTGACTATATTTTCCATATCAGCACATTGCCCGAAAAGGTGAACCGGTACAATGGCTTTTGTTTTTGGTGTAATGGCCTTACTGATTTCTTCCGGGTTTATATTGAAGGTATCAGGATGGACATCGGCAAGTATGGGCTTTAGTCTGAGAAGTTTGATGACTTCAATGGTAGCAATAAAAGTAAAAGGAGTGGTAATAATCTCATCCCCGGGTTGTAAATCCAGTGCCATCATTGCAACTTGCAGGGCATCCGTTCCGTTTCCACACGGGATAACCTCATTGACCTGAAGGTATTCTTCCAGTTCCTTTTGAAAATTCGCTACTGCAGGACCTTTTATGAAAGATGCGGAATTAATTACGTCATTAATAGCAGCATCGATTTCATCCTTTATTTTTAGGTACTGGCTGGTCAGATCGACCATTCTTATTTCTTTTGAATCCATGATTTTACTTTGAAAACACGAATATAATGAATCTAAAGAATTTTTATTTCAATGTTTGATTAAAACAGTTAGTAAATTTGTTTGGAAGCTAAGGACAACCGACTTATTTTTGAGAATCATTAAATAAATGTAAAAGCCATTGAATATTCATCAATATTCCCAGGAAGTACTGATATTTAGCGGAAAGCTTATATTACCGGGTTTCGGTTGTATAAAAGTTGAAAAGCAGCCTGCTGTAGCGGATAAGGGGAAATTTACACCTCCGTCATCCAGGCTAATTTTTGACCAATCCATTAGTATGGATGATGAAGTATTAAGTACCAAAATATCAGAGGCAGAAGAAATTGACAGGGAAGAGTCCAAACAGATGGTCATGGAGTTTATTGATCAGATTAAATTTGCCATTGACAGGGGGGATATTTATAAAATAGAGGGTTTAGGAACTTTAAGCAGGAATGAAAATAATGATATTGTTATCGAAAGAGATCCGGAATTCATTCTTGATTTTGAAAGCTATGGTTTAGAAAGTTTTGAACTGGATGAGTTTGCGGATGAAGAGGGTTTTGTTGAGGAAACAGAAAAGGATGAAAAAAAGGAAGAAATCCTTGAAAAACCTGATGTTCCTGATGATACCGGTTTGAAAGAGAAGGATGAAAAGTTCGTGGGTCTGACCGAAGAGAAAATTTCAGAGGAAACTTCAGAACAGTCATGGGAAGGTGAAGAAATTACCGAGGAAGATTCAAGATCAGCTAACAGGGGTGTTGTATGGGTAATCCTTGGACTTGTGGTTATAATTGTTTCCGGAATATTTCTCTACCAGCCGATAACGGATTTTATTTCAAACCGAAATAACAGCTTTGATTTCTTAAAGGATGATGAGCTTAGTATTGATGATGATTTTTCAGATGCAGAAGAAGGGGAATTCAGTTTTGATAAACTGGTGGATGAACTGGAAGGGGATATTGATTCTGCCACAAGTATTGAAAATGCCATGAATATCAGTGAACCGGGTTTCAATTCTCCCCGGCCATTAAATGAAAATTTCACCGAGTATCATATTATTGCAGGTAGTTTCAGGGATTTTGAAAACGCAAAGGAATTGCAGCAATCCCTCACTCTCGAGGGTTATCAAAGTCTAATAATTGAACCTGGAAATGGCATTTACAGAGTTAGTGCAATGTCATTCACAGATAAACCTACAGCCCTTGTAAAATTGATAGAATTCAGGGATAAAAGTGGTTTATCGGAAGCCTGGTTAATGAATCTGGAATAAATTAATTTATCTGAGATCCGTTGCTGGCGTCCTTTCCCGGTTGCACAAAAATTAGCCTGCCATCCGGTTCTTCAGAAAGAAGGATCATGCCCTGAGATTCAATTCCTTTAATTTTCCTTGGAGCAAGATTTAAAAGAATACACACTTTCTGACCAGGGAGTTTTTCTGCCTCAAAATATTCAGCTATGCCGCTTACAACAGTTCGGGTATCCAGTCCGGTATCAACCGTAAGCTTCATCAGCTTTTTGGTTTTGGGAACTTTTATAGCCTCTTTTATGGTTGCAACCCGTATATCCATTTTTGTAAAGTCGTCAAAGCTTGTTTCGTTTTTTTGCGGGACAAGTTTTGCATCTTTTGCTTCTGCCAGTTCCCTGCTTTTTATTAATTTTTGAAGTTGAAATTCTATTTCTGAATCTTCGATTTTTCTGAAAAGCAATGAAGGTTTTTCGATCTTATGGCCGGCTATTAATAATTCTTTTTGTCCGGCAATACTCCAGCTAAGATCCTCCAGATTCAGGAAAGACATAAGTTTTTTAGAACTAAAGGGAAGGAAGGGATTGAAAATTACAGCCAGGTTTGCACATAACTGAAGCGAAATATTCAGTATTGTTTTAACCCTGCTTTCATCCGTTTTAATGAGTTTCCAGGGCTCTGTATCGGCAAGATATTTATTTCCTGTTCTTGCCAGGTTCATAGCCTCTTTGAGTGCCTCACGGAATCTGAAATTTTCAAGCGCTTTTTCAACCTTCAATTTGCTGGTTTCAAAACTCTCCAGCACTGAGCGGTCATATTCGTTCATTTCCCCGGCTTCAGGGATGATACCCTCAAAATATTTATGTGACAATACCATTGCCCTGTTCACAAAATTTCCATAAACCGCAACCAGTTCATTGTTATTGCGAGCCTGAAAGTCTTTCCATGTGAAATCATTATCCTTTGCCTCCGGAGCATTCGCACACAGTACATATCTTAAAACATCCTGTTGTCCCGGGAATTCCTCAAGATATTCATGTAGCCATACGGCCCAGTTTTTTGATGTAGAAAGCTTGTCTCCTTCCAGATTCAGGAATTCATTCGCAGGTACATTTTCAGGAAGTATATAACTGCCTTCCGCCTTTAGCATTGCAGGAAAAATGATACAATGAAAAACGATATTATCTTTTCCAATAAAATGAATCATTCTGGATTCATCATCTTTCCAGTATTTCTCCCAATCCGGGGTAAGTTCTTTAGTTGCTGAAATATATCCTATGGGAGCGTCAAACCATACATATAACACTTTTCCATCTGCACCGTCAACAGGAACGGGAATCCCCCAATCCAGATCACGGCTAACCGCCCTTGCTTGTAAGCCGCTGTCGATCCATGATTTACACTGCCCATAAACATTTGGCTTCCAGTGTTTATTCTCTTCAAGGATCCAGTTTTTCAGGAATTCCTCATGTTTATCCAGGGGAAGAAACCAGTGTTTGGTCTCTTTGAGTTCAGGAGCGCTTCCGGTTAAAGTGGATTTTGGATTTATCAGGTCTGTGGCATTTAAGGAAGTTCCACAATTTTCACATTGGTCGCCATAAGCCTGTTCATTTCCGCAATGAGGACAGGTACCGGTAATATATCTGTCGGCTAAAAATTGTTTGGCTTCCGGATCATAGTATTGCTCTGTGGTTTTTTCAATAAACTCACCCTTATTGTAAAGAGTTTTGAAGAATTCTGAAGCAGTTTCAAAATGTACTTTGGAGGTAGTACGGGAATATATATCAAAAGAAATTCCGAGTTTCTCAAAGGATTCTTTATTCATTCCGTGGTATTTGTCAACTACATCCTGGGGTGTAATTCCCTCTTGCCGGGCTTTGATTGTAATCGGAACCCCATGTTCATCCGAACCACAAATAAAAAGGACATCTTCATTTTTAGACCTCAAAAAACGTGAATAAATATCTGCAGGCACATATACGCCGGCCAGGTGACCCAAATGAACCGGTCCGTTTGCATAGGGTAAAGCAGCT
This sequence comes from uncultured Bacteroidales bacterium, assembly GCA_965369105.1. Classification (GTDB taxonomy): domain Bacteria; phylum Bacteroidota; class Bacteroidia; order Bacteroidales; genus JAGLSB01. The sequence continues at coordinate 11,486 of CBDUPM010000031.1, forward strand.
GTAAGTAGATGTCTTTTATAGTCTTTCATGGCTTGGGAAATTTGAATCGCAAAGGTAATAATTTAGGAAGAACAATCCGTAACAAAAAGAAGTGCAAAGAGAATAATTATGAAAATGAATGCATGAAATAAAAATCCCTGA
>CBDUPM010000032.1:0-11607 GCA_965369105.1 uncultured Bacteroidales bacterium
CCAGCCGTTTCAGCGCGATCGGCTCGGTAAAAAGCGTAAAAATCAGAAAAATCAAAGATTAGAATTCTTCTTTTCGGTAAATACCTGATGCCCCTTTACCTGCAATATGAAAATTTTATTGAAGAACTGAGTATTAATTTCACTCCGGCAGGATTAAACTATTTTTTTTCTAAAAATTCAAGGGAACTGGCACCCGAAAATATGCAATTATTAGATTCCGCATCCTGGCATGATTTTGCATCCAGCCTTATTCCTTTAAAAAGCGATAAAGAAAGAATTTGTGCCCTTGAATCATTTCTGCTGGAAAATTATGTGGAAAAGGATCTGGATAAGATAATTGAGGCTGCTGCCATAATAGATAGTGCAGAGCTTATGAAATTAAATGAAATTGCACATCGTTTACAGCTTTCGGAAAGGAGCCTTAACAGATACTTTAATGATTACCTGTCGTGTTCCCCAAGTGTATTCAGGAAGATTTGCAGATTTCGTTCGGCCATAGAAAAGAAATTTATTAATCCATTAAACTTTAATCTGACCGAAATTGGCCTTGAAAGTAATTATTATGATTCACCCCACTTTACGAAAGAATTTAAACGCCTGACAGGTCAAACACCCCGTGATTTTTTCGCCAGGGTGGTTAAGGTAGGAAATGATAATTACCCATATATTCTTTCATGATTGTCCGATTTTTACAAGTTTTCATAAAAATCGCAGGCTTTCTTTGTTAAAACTTAAAATTTTTAATCATGGATAAGAAAAAAGAAAAATCAACCTATTGGTTAATCACCATTATTGGATTTCTATCAATCGGATTTTCATTATTTGCCTATGTCAGGGACCGGAGTTTTGAAAGCTGGTTTACCGGTGGAATGCTGGGATTAATATTTGTCGTTTTAGGAATTAATTACCTTCTTAACCAAAAAAAAGTGCATAAATGATAATGCACTTTTTCATTTTTCTAACGATATTTTAAAAGCCCTAAGGAAAATGCTTACTATTTCTGAAATCCCTGATTTTTAAAACCTTCCACTGCTTTTTGATAAACAGCTATCATTTTTTCAACCTGAAGATTTAGATGAAATTTTTCTTCAACTCCATTCCTGGCCTGGTTCGACAAGGCATCTAATTCCTCCGGATGTGAAAGCAGGTTCTGAAGTTCCTTTGCCAGGGCTTTTGGAGTATTGGGAGAATAGATTTTTCCTCCTCCTGAGGATTTTATAATTTCAGGGAATGCTCCCAGTTTGGGCTGAACAACGGGTACTCCTGAAGCCATGGCCTCAAGAAGGTATATCCCGAATGCCTCACCATTTCTTACGGGGACTGAAATCACCGATACCTTTTTAAAATACTCCCTGAGTCCCACCTCTTCAAAATCCTCATGAAACTCTACTTTATTGTGTAAGCCATTAAGTCTGAGCTTTCTCCTTATTTTTTTTAAATATTTTGTATCATCACCGGTGGATCCTCCTGTTAATATCAGCCGGACATCATCAAAGTCCTTATCCTTTTTCAATTCAATAAATGCATCCACCAAAATATCCAGGCCATTTTCAGTGCACATCCTGGAAATATATCCTATGTTTCTGCCTTCCTTCCGGGAAGTGGGAATAAACTCATAATCTCCCGGGAACACCCCAATATGAACCGTTTCCATCTTCTCTTCCGGCAAATGCATTTTTTTCTTCATTTCTCTTGCATAATAATCACTGACGGAAACGAAGGAGCTGACATGCTCCCCACCCTTTGACATTAATTCCCAGATTTCATCTCTCACTTCAGGTTTCATTACATCCACCCAAACATCCTCATCCTGAAGAGAACATATTACCGGGGCATTTACTTTTTCTTTTAAGCGGTGAGCTAATCCAATCAATAGGGCATTGGATAAGTGAATTACATCAGGTTTGCAATGTTCAGAAATCCAGTCCACCATGTATTCAAGCTCTTCTTTTTGTTGTCCTTCTTCACCTAGCAACATGGATACCGTCATTTCCTCCAGCCCTTTTGCGCGGGTTGACCCTGCGAAACGAGCTGCCACCTTCAACATCATCTTGGAATTAAAAAATTTATCCACCCATCTTGGGGCTTTTCGAAAGGCCGGAAACATCTGTTTCATATAGATACTTATGGCTCCGTAGAAAACAGGAATTTCTCTTTGAAGGTCATGTTCATCTGCAAAAAGAGGCAGGTACATGGGGAGTTTGACGGCCTCATGCTCCGATTCACGAAGTGCAATTACAAATTTACTGTCGCGTAAACAGTTTCCACAATAAAAGCTTCCCCCGGATCCGGGGATAATGTGTAAAATTTTCATACTTTATTTATTTCCAAAACAATATATCCGGCCGTCATTGGCACCTACTATTATTTTATTTTCTATTAGTGCAGGATTTCCCCAAACAGGGCTTCCTAATTCATAACTCCATAAAACGGATCCATTTTCGGGGTTCATAACCAGCAGATCTCCCCGCAAATTTGCAATTAAAAGTTTCCCTTTAGCCAGGACCGGAGAAGCTTCCACCTGTCCCCCGGTATTTTTCTTCCAGATTAATTTTCCGTCTGATTTATTAAAACAATAAACATACTTATCCCTGTTTCCGATATACAGCTTTTCAGTACCTATGGACGGCGAACCAATAAAAGGCTGATTTACATTCTCATCCTGATAATTCCATAAAACTTTTAAATTGTTAATATCCAGACAGGTAAAGCCACCGTCATAATCGCCCAGGTAGGCCCTGTTATTTTCAACTGCAGCTGATCCTGCAACATAAGTAGCCACCTCCAGTCGTTTTACCAACTTTCCACTCACGGAATTTACAATATGTAAATATCCGTCACAGCCACCGAATATGATTTTTGATCCTGAGACTGCCGGTGTTCCGTTAATATAATTATCCGCTTCGTATTTCCAGAGACTTTTTCCACTTTTTAAATCAATCCCATGAAGGTAATAGTCATAACTCCCTACAACTATAGCCCTGCTTATACCCGCTCCCGCATAATTGGGTGCCCCCATGATAGAATTATCAGCCTTGTAGGTCCAGATTATTTTTCCGGTATTTAATTCAATTGCAAAGACTTCTCCGCTCAGGTTACCGATATAGGCAACCCCTTCGATAATCACAGCCGGGGCTTCTATACTGTTTTCAGTATTTATTTTCCAAAGCAATTTTCCTTCAAGGCTTATTCCATACACGTTGCCATCAACGGAGCCCACAACAATAACATTCCCGCAAACCACCGGCGGTGCTTTAATGGCATCGGAGGTTTTAAAGCTCCATAATATTGAGGGATCCGATGGGATTTCATTAGTTGAGATACCTTTTAACCCCGGATCTCCCCGGTAATTATTCCAGCAATTTTTTTCCTGTGAAAGCAAGTTTTGGTGTAAAAATACAAGCATCAAAAGGATGAATCCTTTTAAAAACTGATGTACAGATATATTTCTTTTTTCAGGCATAAATATCATTTTTTGGACAGAGCACCTGTCGGACAAGCCTCCGCCGCTTTAATAGCTACCTTTCTTAACCCTTTTTCCAGCATTTTGTTGAAAGGCACCCCTATTTCAATATCAAATCCCCTGCCAATAAATGTAAATCCGTACTCTTCGGAATATTCTGCCGTGATATCCACACATATTCCGCATTTTATACATTTGGCTGGTTCGTAAATTACCGTATCATGCTGATTTGATTTGGTAATTTTTTTCCGGTCATCTGACTTAAAACGCCTCTGATCAGCCTGGTATTCATCAGAATATATCCTGAGTTTACAATTATCCGGTTTCCTGCAATCACATCTAAGGCAGCGGTTTGCTTCTACCATTACCTGATCAGGGCTAAATCCTTTAAAAACTGAAACAGGCTGCAGCCTTTCGCCTTCCACTGATTCTTTCAGATATTCGGGTATTTCCGCTACTTCTAATTTTCCGAACCGTGAATTAAACATAAATTTTTCACCCACAACTTTATCATTCTGAAGAAACTGATCCACGCTGTAGGCTACTTCTTTTCCCTGTCCCAGCGTCCTGATTGCAAGTTTTGCAGGCCTGAGGGCACTTCCTGCAACAAATATTTTTGAGTTCAGGTATTGATAAGTCTTATTTTCTGCCTTTACTCCCTTTTCACTCATTTCCAATCCCCAGCTGTGTATACTTTTGTTCTCTGATCCGGTAGCAATTATCAGGACATCTGAAGCATCTCTCAGTTCAAGAAACTTGCTTTTATCAATCAGGGTATTCATAATAAACTCTGTTCCCAGTTTGGTGATAATTCCGGTTTCCTGTTCCAGAACCTCTGATGGAAGGACTCCGGATTCAATTTCCTTTTTCAGACTTCCACCCGGTTTTTCATTTTTATCATAAATCTTAACAGAATATCCTCTCTGAGACAAATAAAAAGCCGCTGACAATCCTGCCGGGCCGGCACCAATTATTGAAATTTTCGCTTTCCTTTCACCCCTTGTATCAGGGATTAATGGAAGGGAATTGACATCAGAAAAGTCTGCTGATGCCCTTTTCAGTAGGCAGATAGAAACTGCTGAATCCACTGTTTTTCTTCTGCAAGCTCCTTCGCAGGGAGCCGGACATATTCTGCCAAAAACACCTGGCAAAGCAATATCCCTGTATACAATTTCAAGAGCTTCTTCAAATTTTCCTTTTGCCAGCAGGCGGTTCATTTGAGGAATGTCCATATGTGCCGGACAGGTGATCTGGCAGGGCGCTTCGCAATCTCCAACATGTTCACTTAACAAGAGCTCCAGTGCGGTTTTACGAGACTCTATGATTTCATCATCCAAAGTAATTATGTCCATCCCGTCAAGGGCTTCCACCGAACAAGAAGGCAACAATCTACCTGATTTTGCATCCTTTACCATGCAAACCATACAGGAAGTGATGTGCTCTTTCCCCTCCCTCCAGCACATCGCGGGAATCTCAATCCCTGCTGTTTTTGCTGCCTTGATAATGGGGATTCCCTCCTTTACTTTTATTACTTTATTGTCTATTTTTATTTTAATCATTCCTACTTTATTATTACAGCATCCACCGGGCAGACCTGGCGACAGGCATCACATTTTATACAACTTTCAGTATCTATCACATGCACTTCATGAGGTTTAAAACCAATTGCATCCACCGGGCAATCCTGGGCGCATTTTGTACATCCAATGCAATCATCTGTTATTTCATATTTAATCAGATCCTTGCATTTTCCTGAAGGACAATAGCCATTAATGTGAGCCTCATATTCCTCTCTGAAAAATCTGAGGGTGGAAAGTACAGGATTCGGGGCTGTTTTTCCCAAACCGCAGAGACTTCCCTTTTGAGTCCACCCCGCAAGATATTCCAATTCCGTTATATCTTTTTTTTCTCCTTTCCCTGAGGTGATTTTCTCAAGAATTTCAAGCATTCTTTTCGTCCCTACCCGGCAAAAGGTGCATTTCCCACACGACTCATTTTGCGTAAAAGACAGAAAATATTTGGCAATATCCACCATACAGTCGGTATCATCCAACACCACCATTCCTCCTGATCCCATCATAGCCCCGGCATCTACCAGGGACTCAAAATCGATGGGAAGATCTGATTCCTCTTCAGGTATGCAGCCCCCTGAAGGTCCTCCTATTTGAACTGCTTTAAATTTTCTTCCATTGGCAACCCCGCCACCCACTTCTTCCACTACCTCTCGGATGGTCATTCCCATTGGGACTTCTATTAAACCTCCCCTGGCAATTTTTCCTGCAAGCGCAAATACTTTTGATCCGGTAGACTTTTCGGTACCTATGGAATTAAAAGCGGCCGCACCTTCCCTCAAAATAAAACCAATCTGGGCAAAAGTCTCGGTATTACTGACCAGTGTAGGCTTTCCCCACAGTCCTTCCACTGCAGGATAGGGAGGCCTAATCCTGGGAAAACCCCGGTTCCCTTCAATAGAGGCAATAAGTGCTGTTTCTTCTCCACAGACAAAAGCACCTGCTCCCTGGTATATTTTCAGATCAAAGTTAAAACCGGTTTTCAGAATATCCTCACCTAAATAATTTTGCTCATAACAAATCATCAGAGCCTCCTGAACCCGTTTCACTGCCAGGGGATATTCGGCACGGATATATAAAATTCCCTCTGAAGCTCCTGTGGCATAGGCTGCTAGTGTAATTCCTTCAATAATCCGGTAGGGATAGGATTCAAGGATCATCCGGTCCATAAATGCCCCCGGATCTCCTTCATCGCCGTTACAAATGATATATTTTTTATCCGACTTCTGGTCCGCCACCATTTGCCATTTTTGTCCGGACGGGAAACCTCCTCCACCCCTTCCCCTTATTCCACTTTTAATCACTTCTTCAATAATTTCTAAAGGGGTTTTTTCTTTCAGACATTTTTCCAGGGCGGAGAATCCCCTTCTTGACTTATATTCTTCAATGTCAACCGGATTTATTACCCCGCGAAACTCTGTGGCAATAGGTTTTTGTCTACCCAGGAACGAGTGAACATGCTTTTCCCTCACGTCCAGAGAATATCTTTCTACCCCTGACCAACGGGAATCATCAATTACATCTTCAATTTTATTCACAATTTTATTTCCCAGCCGGTTAAAAAAACCTGAAGGCTCAAAATGTTTTGTGACAATTTGCTCAACATCAACTGCTTTTACTTTTGAATATAAAAAAGGTTCACCGTGTACAGGAACCACTTCGACCAGGGGCACCTGGTGACACATTCCCACACAACCGACATGTTTTAGCTTCACATTCAGATTTTTATCCTGGATGGTTTCCTTAACGGCATCCCTTATTTCATCGCTACCACTTGCTACACAACAAGAGCCCAATCCTATCCTGATTTCTCCCTGTATTTCTTCTCCTGTTGATTTTCGGAATCGTTTCCCGGATTTTGTATCCGATTGCTTTTCAAAGTCTTCAATTACTTCGGAGACCTTCCCTGAACTAACATGTCCATAGGTAATCTCATCAATCTGAACCACCGGGGCAAGGGTACAACATCCCAGACAATTCACTTTCTCAATAGTATATTTTCCAGCAGAATCTGTATCCTGATTGCCTTCCAGTTTAAACTCCCGCTTAAATGAATCATAAACCTGTTCAGCCCCTTTCACATGACAGGCAGTTCCCACGCAAACTTTTATAATATGCTCACCTGCTGGTTTAAAACGAAATTGAGAATAAAAGCTTGCGACGCTGACAATCTGTGCCGGGCTGATCTCTGTCAGTTCACACACCAGTTCCAGGGCCTCTTCAGGTAAATAGTTGTACTCCTCCTGGATTGCCTGGAGAATGGGTATCACTGATTTTTTTTCAGACCCTAATTGAGATACAATTTCTTTTATTTTATTTTGGTTCATTGACTTTTTTCTTCTGATTCACTTTTGCAGGTAAGGTTTGGTCCCAGGGCTTTCCAATCCAAATTCCCCTCACTTTTCAATACAAAACAAACTCTTTTCTCCCCTCAGATAAATCCTGCCATCGGCAAACACCGGGAGTGCAAATGCCCTTTCTCCCAGCCGGGGTTCAGATATGGTCTCTCCACTCCTGTTGGCCTTAATAATATGCATTATTCCACCCATATCGATAATATATAATCTTCCTTCAGCAATCATCGGAGAGGAGTAAAAACCTTCATTGTACTCTTTCTCCCACAGATTTTCACCGGTTTTTGCATCGTAGGCAACCAGAACCCCGTAACTGGTTGCAAGGAAAAGAATCCCGTTATACGCCACCGGGCTTGAAACTTCAGAAAGATATTCATCCGTTTGCCAAACAACCTCTGCTGTGGAAGGGTCAATTGCCACTGTCATGGCATATTCATTTGTTCCAAATACAATTCCATCCCAAACAGCGGCTGAGGGAGCCACTTCTCCCATAAGGCAATTAACGGCCCAGAGTTCTTTCCCTGTTTCAAGATCATAACCGGCAACAAGAGGATCGGATGTAGTAACAATTTGCATTTTTCCTCCTTTTTCCATTAACATGGGAGATGACCATGAAATCATATTATTTCTTTTAATATCCCATATGGTTTCTCCATTTTCAGGGTTTAAGGTAAGCATCCTTCCACCTTTGGATGTATCAAACTGAACGACAATTTTATGATTCCACAGAATCAAGGAAGAAGAGTGACCATAGTGGTTTGAGGGTGTACCCAGGGCACGGGCCCAGATTTGATTTCCATTATGATCGAAGGCAATAATATTACCGGTACCAAATATGGCATAAACACCGCGGGCATCTGCTGTCATAGTGGGAGCCGACAGCCCCGTATCATCTGTAGTATTTGGGACCCTGGCCGGGGCACCGGGAACATTAACCACCTCTTTTTCCCATAATAGTTGTCCTGAATGACGGTTAAAACAACTTACCTTGCGAGCTTCCTCATCTCCGCCTGCAACAAATATTTTATCTCCCCAGATTACGGGAGAATTATAACCATGCTTATCAAGACTTACCTTCCACTTAATTTTAGTTCCTGCCGCTCCGTCCCAGTTTACGGGAATATTTTTATGATATGAGATTCCCTGTCCCAGGTATGCCCTGAAAGTGCTTTGATTGGTTTTAAAGTCTTGTGATTCAGTTTTGACAGATTTCTTTTCAATTTCAGGGACTGTTTCCTTGTTAACAGCTTCTTCTCCTTGGATATCTTCTGTACTTTCAATTGCACTTTCCTTATCTACACCGGCACTGTCTTCTTCCGGAATATTCTCAACAATGTTAATGATCTGAATTTGTTCTTCAGGTCCGGGAATTTCTGCAACCAGCATTTTTTCAGGAGAATAATCTTTTAGATAATCCGAGCTTAAAAATGCAGAAATCAGGGCAAGCAGTAAAACAGAACCCCCGCTGATCAGAAGCCAGCGGTGAGTAATATATTTTGACTGAACAGGATTTTCTTTATCCCCGGTTGGCTCTTCAATTTTTCTTTGTTCGTCTGTATTTATTTTCAATGCAACAGCAAATATTATAGCTCCGAAAAGCAATAAATAAGCTCCGGTATTCACCTGCCAGGCTGCTGTAAAGTAGGCCTTCCTTGCCAACAAATCAAAATTTCTAATTTCTTCCTTTAGCTCTTCGTTTCTCGGATCCTCTGACAGGCGTTGCACAAGAGCTTCAATCGTCTGACTTTCAAGGGGCTCATTTCTTTTCATTTGAATGAAATTGAAAAAAAGAAGAAGCGCGACCAGCAGGCAAAACCCGCCGGATATTGTCATGACTTGTTTTGAAATACTTATTTTCGTTTCCCTGTTCATTTTTATTTTAATTTAACAACCGGGCAGTAATCCATGCAGCGGCCACAACTCAGGCAATCGGCTTTATGAGGACTGTAATCTTCCCTTTTTCTAAATATAAACTGATTCATAATCATAACTCCTATTACCAGGCCCAGGAATCCTCCCAGGTACCATCCGCCCGTTTTGAATTTTTCACGGATAAGGGAGGCATTCTCAACCAGTTCTTCAAAAGTCTGACCCGATTCCAGAAATGCCTGGATGTCCAGGTTCTCCTGATCGGCCTTTAGTTCCGGATGGGTAATCAGCAATTCTGCCAGGTAAACATCCGGATGTGCTTTGGAGAGAAAAACATGAGAAGAAGAAATCGCATAACCGGTAATGAACATCCAGACTGGTACAAGTAATCCGAAAAGAATAAAGCGGTTCAGATTCTTTTTCATCGTTTGAGATGTTCTGAGTCTGTCGTCTACCGGTTTTTCAATTGCATCAAAGGGACAGGAATTCTCGCACAGCTTGCATGAAATGCATTCAGCGGGTGTAATACTTAAATGCCATTTGGAAAATCTGGACATCCAGCTAAGCAAAACTCCGTATGGACAAAGTACTCTGCAATAGGGCCGGGCAAAAAACAATCCCAGTAGTAACAGAGCAATTCCGATTACCACCATTAAAAAGGGAGCATCCATCCTGAAAAATCCAACGAAAGGATCGTATCTGCATATAATAAATTCCGTTCCGGTGGCTGCAAAGAGGACTGCAAATCCCAGGTAGAGATAAGGTATAAATCCCAATGTCCGGTTTATCCAGACCGGTACCGAAATGGGTCTTATCACCAAAATATCCTGAATAGCCCCAAGCGGGCATGCTCCGGCACAGAAAGTTCTTCCAAAAAACAAAGCAAAAACAAGAGGAAGCAGGAAAAACAGGAGTACCGTAATGGAAATTTTATAGGCCGGGTCAAAAATAGCCAGAGTCATATTCTGAACCGATCCTACGGAGCAAATGCATCCTTCCCTGTAAAATCCGAAATAAAGCAACGTGAATACAGAAAGCCATAATATTCCTCTTCGCGATCTCTTTTTGAGAGCCAGCCATGAGGCGAGAGAAAGTGCTCCGATCAGAATGATCAGATCAATTACTTCCATTGCCGAGGACCTTGGTTCAGGCGTTTCCGGGCTGGGCTGTTCATAACCCGTTTCAAATTCAGGTTTCGGAAACCGTTGTTGAGAGAAAGAATGTTGAATGCTGATAAAGAAAATCCCGATAAGGAATATAAAAAAGATGCTTTTCCTCATCCTTCAGCCTCCTTTCCGGTGGAAAAATCACCCTTTACAATGTAGGCTTCACTTGCAGGTACCCGGCTTATGGCATCTGAAGGACAGGCCCTTGCAATGGCACATTCATTGCAATTGTCACAGAGGTTATGCATAATTTGCAAATGAAGGGAACCGTTTCCAAAGGAAGAGCAACCTTTTACGCATTTTGCACAGGCAATGCATAAATCCTCATCAATGATATATTCGAAATAAGGCTCCTCAATAAATTTTCTTTCAATCGCTGCTGTTGGACAAAGTTGGTTTTCAGCTCCCGTTTCCAGTTTATTGGCACCGGGTTTAAAATAACCACCACAAAGATCACAATACCCACAAAGATCATAGGCATGAATACATTTTACAGCAGAAGGGTTTTTCACGCATTCTGTTGCACAACGGCCACATTGAGTACATTTAAACGGATCGATTTGCCAGACCCATTTTTCCGGAGTAATTTTCCTGACAGCTGCCAAACTTAATCCGGCCAGTGATACCCCCAGGGTAAGACGAAACCCTGACTGGATAAAACTTCTCCTGTTAATTGCTTTGTCTTTAGCCATTTGACTTGTATGTATTTGCTTCTTCAAGAGAACAATTTTTCAATTTATTGCAATTCCTGCACTGGAAACCAACATCACATTCCTGGCTGGAGGTAATTTTTCCTTTTCTCAAAAAAATACCTATAAGTGCCCCCATCATAACCAATATGGAAAATCTGAAGAGAGATTGAATAAATTCTTTTCTTTTCATAACTTTTAATTATAATTCCTTTGGTTCAAAGATCCGGACCATATTTTTATCAAAATCCAGGGCATAAATAATATCTTTTTCATCAGCTACTACCTCAGGAGCATGACCTTCCTCTGTAAACTTCGAAGGTGGAGCAACCACTGATCTTAATTCGCCGGAAGGATTATAAATCTTGATTCTTACCAAACCCTTTTCACTGGTTATGAATGATCCGTCCTCCAAAACTGCAATTTCTGCAGGATTACAACAACCCGTAAATCCTTCAATCTGCATAGATGATTTAGTCCAGTAACCCCTCATTT
>CBDUPM010000033.1:0-11288 GCA_965369105.1 uncultured Bacteroidales bacterium
TTGAACTTCACGGAATTTTCTGATTTTTCTCCAACCCAATAGGCTAAGTGAAAACCTTTAAAACCTCCGTGCAGGCTGTTTTCTTTATTATTCAGGGAGAGTTGGTATTGGATATCGTTGAGGGTAAATTTCCCCTTTCCAATCCGGTTTCCATAACGACCTACAATACAACCATGATACATCGGATTTGCCATGTATTCTTCAAGGCTTTTATAACCCAGTGCAACGTCATCAAAGTTTCCGTTTTTATCGGGAACAATAACCTGAACGATGGCCGCCCCAATGTTGGTGAATCTGATGATCATTCCATTGTCATTTCTTAATTCAAAAAGCTGATGACTTTTTCCATTAATCACTTTTTCAAAGTCTTCGGTATTAATTCTGTCTAAAACTGCCTGGCTGGCATTTGGAGATTCTGTATTACAAGATAAGGAGAAGAGCAGAACACATGTGACAAGGGATAGTGGAGCAAATTTCATGGCATTAAATAATGATGTTATAATATGATTTTCATAGAAATGTAATTATACGCAATATTTCCAGCTTTATGAACTTAAAGGGTATTTTGAAAAAGACCCAATGCCCTGAACAGTAAAATTGTTCCGTATAATAACAGGTAAAATCCAATGATCATTGTAATGACTTCTGCACTGTTAAATGGATTAAAGAACATGATCAATGCAATTACCATTGACAGAATGGCAGTTGTCAGCAGAAAATAGGATCGGATATTCGATTTCTCCAGGGTTCGGTAAAGATTGAATTGTAACAATGAGATGATCAGGGTAATAATACCAAAAAACACCACAATAAATTTGATCATATTGGCCGGATTACTGAGCAATATCACCCCGAAAGCAATTGCGGCAACACCCTCCAAATATGTCCTGCCTGAAAATTCACCTTTCTTTTCAGCTTTACGTTTGTTTATAATACTGATGAATCCGAAGATTAAAGTAATTGCCCCAAGATAAGATGTTAACATTAAAAGTGATGTGCCGGGTTTTACCAATAAAATTACGGATACAAGGATAACCAAAAGTGCTTTGATAATTTGGGAGAATTTGTTTTTCATTTTATAATTTGTTTTATATCCGATATGATTACAAATAACAGTCCATAGTAATAATGTCAGGTTCTGATTTTATTATAAAGGGGGCATTCATTTTATTGAAATATTTAGAAAACCTTTACAGCTATCTCCTGATTAACAGGAAAAGTTATATATTTGTTTTTATATGATCTTTTGTATTTCAATACAAAAAAGGCTATTCACCTGTTCTGGTAAAGGTCTTTATGAGTGCTGGATTATTTGATAAGCCAGCCGGTATATTTTTCACTAATTTATTCAAAAAATTTTCAACCTGATTTATTTATAATGAGCGCTTTAATATATGATATAAAACGATTTGCTATTCATGATGGTCCGGGAATCAGAACCACCATTTTTTTTAAAGGTTGTCCTTTGGGTTGCTGGTGGTGCCACAATCCGGAAAGCCTGAAGGCTGAACCTGAAATAACCACCCGGAAGAATAAGCTTGATGGCGAGTGTTATAATATCCAGGTGACCACAGGTAAAAAGACCAGTCTTAAGGAGCTGATGCAGGAAATAAAAAAAGAGTGGGTGTTTATGAATGAATCTAACGGAGGGGTTACCTTATCGGGTGGAGAACCTTTACTTCAGCATAAATTTCTGCTAAAAATTCTGAAAAAACTACGAAAAGAAAAAATACACACTGCAGTAGATACAACGGGCTATGCATCACAGGAGGTTTTTAACAGAATCGCTATGGAAACCGATTTGTTTTTATACGATTTAAAGTTAATGGATGATGCCATGCATCAAAAGTATACATCGGTAAGTAATAAGCTCATCCTCAGAAACCTGGAGTTTCTTCACGAAAACAGAATTCAAACCATTATTCGCTTTCCACTCATTCCGGGTATAAATGACAATGGGAATATGGAAGAGATGAGGGACTTTTTGATAAGCAAATGTCCTGATTTTAAGGAAATTCATATTCTTCCCTATCATAAAATAGCCAGTCACAAGTACCGCCAATTCGGAATTGTAAATAAAATGAAAGATCAGCCTGAACCAACGGAAAAGGATTTGGAAAAAGCAAAGTTAAGTTTTGAAAAAGCAGGATTTAAAGTATTAATTGGTGGATAATTTATATGTAATGAACGAGAGAATCGAGCAATTAAGGGAACAGACGGTCAATGCCGTAAATTCAATTTCAGCCGAAAGAGCAGATCTGATAACGGATTTTTATAAAAAGCATGTAAATAATTCGGAGCCGGTTACAATCCAGCGGGCAAAAGCTTTTGAGTATATAATGCTGAATAAACAAATTTATATTTCAAAGGATGAATTAATTGTTGGGGAAAGAGGTCCATCCCCAAAGGCGGTCCCCACTTACCCTGAAATTACCCTGCATAGCCTGGAAGATCTTGATATGCTGAATTCAAGGGAAAAAGTTTCATACAAGGTATCAAATACCACGCGGGATCTGTATGAAAATAAAATAATTCCTTTCTGGACGGGGAAAAGCCAGCGGGATAGAATTATGAAATCTTTACCCGGCGAATGGCATGATGCTTATGACGCAGGAATATTTACAGAATTTCAGGAGCAGCGAACCCCGGGTCATACGGTTGCAGGGAAGAAAATATATACCATGGGCATGAAAGACATCATAGAGGAAATAAGGTTTCAGAAAGAGAACGAAGGGGACCGGGATGGTCAGCTGGAGGCCATGGAAATTGTGGCAGAAACCATTATCAGATTTGCATTAAGATACAGTGCGGAATTAAGAAAAATGGCCGAAACAGAATTGCGCAATTGGAGGAGAAAAGAACTGATGCAGCTATCAGAGATATGTGAGAGAGTTCCTGCAAACGCTCCCTCCGGCTTTCATGAAGCCTTGCAATACTATTGGTTCATGCATATCGGGGTTATTACAGAATCAAATCCATGGGATTCATTCAATCCGGGCCGGCTTGATCAGCACTTACTCCCTTTTTATGAAAGAGAGATCAACGAAGGAAGCCTGGAAAAGGAATTCGCAAAAGAATTGCTGCAATCCTTCTGGATAAAGTTTAACAATCATCCGGCTCCACCAAAAGTGGGGGTTACTGCTCTTGAAAGTAATACCTATACCGACTTTGCTTTAATAAATACCGGTGGACTTAAAGAAGATGGTAGTAATGCTGTGAACGAGCTTAGCTTTATCATTCTGGATGTAATTGAAGAAATGAGAATTCTTCAACCCAGTTCTATGATACAGGTAAGTGAGAAAAATCCCGATGAATTCATACACAGAGCTCTGAGAATTTTAAAGACTGGTTTCGGACAACCTTCCGTTTTTAACAGCGATATCATCATTAAGGAGCTTGTCAGGCAGGGAAAAGATTTAATTGATGCCCGGAACGGAGGTGCCAGTGGTTGTGTGGAAGCAGGAGCATTTGGCACGGAGAGTTATATACTGACAGGGTATTTCAATCTTCTTAAAATACTGGAGTTAACCCTGAATAATGGAATTGACCCAAGATCCGGACTCAGAATTGGTATTACTACAGGGGAACCGGAAAGCTTTTCAGATTTTGAAGAGCTTATGATGGCCTATCGTTCTCAACTGGAACATTTCCTTGAAATTAAAATGCAGGGAAACCGAATAATTGATAAATTATATGCTGATTTTATACCGGTACCTTTCCTGTCCCTATTAATTGATGATTGCATCAGTAACTCACTGGATTATAACAGGGGAGGGGCAAGGTATAATACAAGCTATATTCAGGGGGTCGGACTCGGGAGTATTACCGATTCACTTACGGCCATTAAATACCATGTTTTTGAAAAGGAAACTATTTCCATGTCTGGTTTATTGGATGCCCTTTCACGCAATTTCGATAATTATCAGGAATTCCGGCATGAGTTGATTTACCACACTCCAAAATACGGTAATGATGATGATTATGCGGATCAGCATGCCGTAAGGGTTTTTGAGATGTTCTTTAATCTGGTGGATGGAAAGCCAGCTTATAAAAGGGATTCCGTTTTCAGGATCAATATGCTTCCCACTACCTCCCATGTATATTTTGGACAGGTAATTAATGCATCTCCGGATGGAAGAAAAGCCGGTTTTCCGCTTTCAGAAGGAATTTCTCCATTCCAGGGGATGGATAAAAAAGGCCCCACAGCTGTAATAAAATCAGCATCCAAGATGGATCATACCAAAACAGGAGGCACATTATTAAATCAAAAGTTTTCCCCCCGGTTTTTTGAAAATGAGGAGTCCATAGGAAAACTGACCCGCTTAATCCGTTCATATTTTAAATTGGGCGGACATCATATTCAACTGAATGTTGTTGATGCAAAAACATTGAGAGAAGCCCAGCAGCATCCTGAAAATTACCAGAATCTGATTGTCAGGGTGGCCGGCTACAGCGATTATTTTAATGACCTGGGAGAAGATCTGCAGAATGAAATTATTCGAAGGACCGAGCATGGCGGAGAATGAGAGGATCCGGGAGTTTTTGCCCGGGTTCAAATCCCATTGACCTGAACACCCTGTCAATTGAACATTTTCCTTCTTCCAATTTTATTAATAGCTGAATTCCTCTCCAACATCGGGAATTACAATATTAGAATAAGCCTTTTTTTCCAGGTAAGATTTATAGGCTTTCTGAGCTTCATATTCCCCATGAACCAAAAATATTTGCTTCAGTTTTCCGGGATCCTGGCAAGCTAAAAACTCAGCCATTTCCTTGTAATCGCCATGACCACTGTAGGAGTCAATTCTTTTTATGTCCGCCTTTACCGGGTGAATAAAGCCATGGATGGAAACTTCTTTGTCTCCTCGTAAAATTTTAGCTCCCAATGTGGACGGAGCGCAGTAACCCACAGCCAGGATGGTATTCTTAGGATCGGAAATACTGTTTGCCAGATGGTGTTTTATTCTTCCCGCCTCCATCATTCCTGAGGCTGAAATAATGATAACGGGTTTATTTATTTTATTCAGTTTTTTGCTGTCCTCAGCGCTTCGTATATAAAACAGTGAATTGAATCCGAAAGGATCAGAATCTCTGTCCATGATATCCAGGATATCCTGATTAAAACATTCCGGGTGTAAACGAAAAATATCGGTAGCATTTACGGCCAGAGGACTATCAACATATACATCGATTTTAGGCAGGCGGTTTTCATTGTAGAAATTGTTCAGTGCATAGACAATATCCTGGGTTCTTCCCACGCTAAAGGAAGGAATAATTAACTTTCCGCCTTTTTCGACGCAGGTATCATAAATCACCTTCAGAAGTTCTTTTTCAGCATTTATATTATCAACATGAAGACGATCGCCATAAGTAGCCTCTGTAATTAAAAAATCCGCCTGGGGAAACTCTTCAGGCGGAGCCAGGATCCGGTTTACCGGGCGACCAATATCACCTGTATATGCGATCCGGTGCATTCTTTCACCCTCCTTGATTTCCAGGTTAATTACCCCACCTCCCAGCATATGACCGGTTTGGGTAAAACGGACTGTGATGTTTTCATCGATCCGAAATTTACGGTCATAAGAAACACCAATAAAAAGTTTAAGGGATTCAACAGCATCCCGTTTGGTATATAGGGGTTCCACCGGGGGAAGTCCCATTCTTGCCCGTTTTTTATTATGGGTATAGGTATCATGTTCCTGGATATGCCCCGAATCAGCCAGCATAATGGAGCATAAATCTCTTGTGGCATTGGTGCAGATAACTGAACCCCGGAATCCCAGGCGGTAAAGGTAAGGGATCAGTCCGCTGTGATCAATATGTGCATGGCTCAGAAGAATATGATCAAGTTCCCGGGGATCAAAACCTAGTTTTTTATTCAATGCTTCGGTATCGAGACCTTTGCCCTGGTACATACCACAGTCAAGGATAAGCCTCTTCCCCTGCCTGGTTATAATCTGGTGTTTGCTGCCGGTTACCTCCCGGGCAGCTCCAAGGAATTTTATTTTCATACAGCTACTTTTTTGAGCGTTATTATCAGTCGAAAAAATGAATCAGAACAATGGTTAATTATTTTTTTATAATTCTTAAAAATTCCGTTTGAGAATTATTTCGGAACTTCAAAATGTAAATCCCGCTTTCCAGATTTGTGAAGTCGATATGATGACTCTTTTCTGTTTCTGAGATTTTATTCCCCAAAATATCATAAATGGTAATAAATCCCTGGTTTGTATATGATTTCAGATACAAAATATCACTTACCGGATTGGGATAAGCTTTCAAAGCCAAATCCGTATTGTTTTTTTGATAGACCGGGTGGCTGGTGAACTTATTGATTAATTTCCAAAAGTCATTATCAAATCCTGATAGGGCAAGCAGGCTTTCCCTGGCGGCGTTTCCCATGCGGACCACTACCAATTCTTTTGAAGGAACAATGTAAAGTTTTTGATCATTTTTGCCCAAAGCTGCATACATATCAGCCGGGGCTTCCGGAATGATGCTTCCCTGAAATTCAATGGCCAGCCCCGGTTGAATATATTTTTCCTTTCCGTTTAACCAGAAAAGGTATCCATAAGCCGGATTTAAATCCTGAGATGTATGGGTCATATTATAAACATAGTCCTTATCCGACATAATCACCTTCCCGTTCCAATCGCCCTGGTTGAGTATCAAAGAACCGAACTTTGCCATATCCCTCGCCCTACTTATGTATAAATTATTCCAACCTGACTGAAGCCAGAATCCTCCCATTCCAATTTCGTTTTTTAACCATTGATTGGTAAGAGTATTTACGGCTAATCCAGTTGCGCTGGTTAAAACATCTTTTAATACCGTATAAGGTGCATTGTGATAAAACCATCTTGATCCGGCATCAGTCAAATAGTTAAGGCATTCAGGGTCAGTGCAGTCCCAGTTAATCCCTGAGGTTTTAAATCCTGTGGTCATCGTTAGCTGATGCCAGATGGTAATTTTTTCTTCTTTTTCCGGAGCACAGGAGGTCCATCCTTTACCCAGGTAAAGGGAACTGGTATCCGTGATATTGAGGTATCCCTGTTCCTGTGCTTTTCCTACCAGAAATGCAGTTATCGTTTTTCCAGCAGAGGCCCAGTACCAAAGCGAATCAGAACTAAAGCTGCCAAAGTATTTTTCATAAACGATTTTCCCCTTATACAAAATAATGCAGGCCTTTGTGTTTTCATTTTCAAGGAAAGTATCCAGACTGTCCGTATAATCAACATTCCAACCCAGCTCTTCAGGGAGAGTCATTTCCCAGGAATCCCCGCTTATAGGTGGAAAATAATAGTTTTCCTGCCCCTTTGCACCAGGACTCAGGGTAAAGAGTAAGAAAGAATATAGAATAAATCTTTTCATAGACTTTTTATCGCTAGATGTAAATCTAAAGAATTCGTTTATTCAAATTACAGATTAGTAAAAAATAATGAAAAATTTACCGCTTTTTTTAATATTCTTTCATTGTTTTTTACCCGGTTTATATTACCATCTGAAATATAGTTATTGAGAAAATATCTTCTGTATGTCTTTTAATTATGGCTTCAACGACTTAAGAAAGTCTACACACCTGTCAGGCCAGCCGGACAGGTATCCTTTACCAACTGCCAATCCGAATCCGTGCTTACCATATGAGTAAATATGCATCTCAGCACGGACCCCGTTTTCAATAAGAGCCTGGTAGTAAGAGATGCTGTTTTCAACTGGAACTCCTGTATCATCAGAAGCATGAATCAGGATAGCAGGAGGAGTTTCTTTGGTTACCTGTAATTCATTGGAAAAGCTTTTTATTAATTCAGGATCCGCATTCTCGCCAAGTAATGCCTTTTGTGATCCGGAATGCATATAATCAGCCGTAAATGAAATTACAGGATATATAAGCAATGAAAAATCGGGACGGCAGCTTATTTGCTCAACAGGATCTTCAGAATCTGAATTACCATGGTCAAAGTGAGTACTTAGTGTAGATGCAAGATGACCCCCTGCTGAAAATCCCATAATCCCAATCATATTCGGATTAATATTCCATTTTTTGGCATTATACCTGACCAGCCTCATGGCTCTCTGGGCATCCATTAACGGACTTTTATAAGGAACTACCTGGCTTTTTGATACCGGAAGCCTGTATTTTAGAATGATTGCGGCTATTCCTTTGGAATTGAAGTATTTTGCTATATCCTCACCCTCAAGATCATAGGCAAGAATATGATATCCTCCACCCGGGCAAATAATTACGGCTTCACCACTGGCTATTTTTTTTGAGGGCAGATAGATTTTAATGTTGGGGGTTTGAACAGTACGTATTCTGACAACATCAGAGCTATCCGTTTTTTCTGTTTCATCTGTTGCCCGGAAATTGGGTATTTCTCCTTCCGGGTACAAATCGATAATTAAGCCTTGAGGTACTGCATTCTGGGATAAAGTGAACAAAAGAATAGTTAAAATCAGATATCCGGGTAGTTTCATAATAAGGATAATTACTTAATGTTATGTGGAGAAAAGCCAAATTAAAAAAAAAGCCGGAGAATATGTCCCCGGCTTTAATTAATTTTCAGAATCACTTATTTTGATTCAATTTTATAGGCAACTACCCGGTTATCAAAAAAGGTAGGAATATAAACTATCTGTTCTTTGGGATTTAAGCCAATATCTGCAGAATTGATTCCCTCATCCTGGGTTTTTAATAAAGATTTTTTTGAAAAATCGGGATAAATCAGAAATACTTCCCCACTCCATGAGCTGGTTATATAATACCCTTCTATTCCTGAAAATTCAACACCATCACCGGCTCCGATCTCTGTGGTTACAACTTCCATTTCCCCGCTTTCAGGATCAATAATTTTTAAATCTGAACTTTCTGAGGAAGTAAGTAAAATCCGGTCTTCTTCAACAAACAATCCATTTGGTCTTTTAAGTCCTTCAGTAATGAAATCGCTTACTGTTTTGCCATCGTAAGTATGGATTTTACCGGTACCACTGTCAGAAAAGTAGACCTTACCATTTTTATCAATACTGACATCATTCAGAAAAGTAGCATTTTCGACTTTTATTCTTTCTGCGATTTCAGCTTTTTCAATATCGATTACCACCAGTTCATCAATATTTGTAACATATAGTTTATTGTTATAGATTCCCATTCATTTATGAGCATCCAGTCCTTCTACCCAATTAAGTGTTTTAAGCTCTCCTGAAGTTTCAAGCAGGGAAATAAATCCTTTCCCGTCTTTTTCAGAAGGATTTCCGTTTATACAGGCTACAAAGAGTACATCACTTTCAGGATGATACAAAACAGATTCACATGTAGTAAAAATAGTGTCGGTTCTCCAGAGTTCCGTAAGCACATAGTCTTTTAATTCTCCGGTTTCTCCGGTTTCTTTTACATTTGTTCCCTGGTTACAGGATATAAATGTCAGAATAGGTAAAAAAAGCAGAATAAGTTTTTTCATAATGTTTTATTTAATGGTTAAACTCTGTAACAATTATATTTATTAATAAGTTTAATCAAATCATAGCAAAGGCTTTTCTTAATTTACAAAGTCTGCTTCAAGGAGGTACTTAAGACTCATTTTCACACTTTCAATGGGTTCAAAATTGTAATCTTCCTGTTCCACAATATAATATTTCACTCCGGCTACCTCTTTACCGGTCCATATTTTTTCAAAATCAATATTTCCGCTTGCACCCACTTCTTTTTCATCCTTTACATGCCACAGCCAAAAACGGCCCGGGTATTTTTCAAAATAAGCTAAAGGATCTGCATTTCCTTCATTAGCCCAATAAAGATCAATTTGAAACATCACTTTTTCAGGATCCGTATTTTCCAGCATAAAGTCATAAATAACTTCGCCTTCTAATTCAGAAAATTCCTTATCATGATTGTGGTAACCGAATTTCAGTCCGGCCGCATTACATTTTTCACCAACAGCATTGAAATAGTCACAATATTGTTTCAATCCTTCCAGGCTTGCATAACCCACTCCGCCCATCCATGGCTGAACAATATATTCCACACCGGCTTCTTTGTGAGCTGCAATACAAGTATCCCACCAGGCCATGGTTTCATCCCAGTTCGCTGAGTCCGGAACATCCTGACCGGTATGGGATCCTAAAAAGACCATTCCACTTTCTGTAACGACATTTTTAAATTCCAGTGGTTCCATCCCATAAAACTTACCATCACTATATCCTGCAGCTTCTACAAATGCATAACCCATTTCTCCGACTTTATTAATCGTTTCAAGAGGTTCTGATTTCATTAAATCTCTCAGGGAATAAAGCTGTAATCCAATAAATTTCTCATTAGATGTGGTACAGGAATTAAAACTTAGCAATATAAATGCGAATAGCGATAGTGAGACAATTGATTTTTTCATAATTTTGATGATATCAGGTTTTAAAATTGTGAGCAATTTAGTGAAATATGACCAATAATAAAGTCTATGGCTTTCAGTTTTTTTTAACCTGGAGGTATCAATCGAAAAATCTATGGGATTAAAAACTTAAATTTGAGAATGAAGAAAGTTATCATATTATCCTTTATCCTGTTCCTGATTCCCGGTTTTATCTATACCCAGGATGCTGAATTAAATTTTTTCAGGCAAAAAGGGATTTCGGCATATGCAGGAGGTTTATTAAATATAAAGATTCTTATCGATGATGAGCAAATCGGAGCTCTTGCAGTTGGAGACCGGTTAAAGTTTTACACTTCAAATACCGGGACTCAAACCATTTTTTTTAAAATGGGAAATGCCAGGACCAGCCTTGATATTGAAATCAGGGAAGGAGGAGTTTATTATATTGAAACCAAAATGACTATGACCCGACTGAAGGCAGAATTATATGGAAAGAGCCTGGGAGAAGAAACATTCAATAATTCAGAAAATTTTTCCGAAAACCGGGAAATCATGGTGGTAAATTTTCATCCGGAAATGGCAAACCCTGAAAGTAATTTGAATCCGGGAGAGCATCAGCAAACTACTCATCTACCGGTTCCGGAGCAGGAAAATAAGAGCATTTCCCCGAATATTAAGCTTTCTCAAAAAAGGATCGCTTTGGTAATTGGAAACGGGGATTATACACATGGAGGCTATTTGAGAAATCCTTTAAATGATGCCGATGATATGAGCCAGGTTCTTGACGGACTTGGATTTGAAGTCATTTTAGTTAAGAATGCGGGCCTGGTGCAGCTGAAAAAGGCCATAGATGATTTTGGGATGAAATTAAGTAAATATGATGTTGGATTGTTTTATTATGCAGGTCATGGTCTGCAATCCAAGGGA
>CBDUPM010000034.1:0-11242 GCA_965369105.1 uncultured Bacteroidales bacterium
TTTGAAGAAAAACTTAATGTTCCTGCAGTTTGGGAATGTATTAAAATTGGGGTAGTTGAAAAAATTACAATAGATGCAATAAGGATTAATTGAATTCTTAATAATTTCATTTTCAATGATTTTAAGGGTTTCAGAAGCATAACATTTCCCACAAAGAAAAGTTGAGAAGATAGCCTTTTTTAACAAGTGAAAATTTCAGAAGTGATAACAGAAGGACAAACTGGAATTCAGGTGTATTTTTCGATTGTTTTCAGTATTTTTCCTGCCCTCGATTTAAATCCCACCGAATTTTTTCCCCATTGATTTTCAATCACTCCTTGCAATTCGTAAGCCAGTTCAGGATATAAGGGAAGATGGTTTTCAATAATCTGTAATGCAAAAATTTTCACGGCCACTGTTTTTTCAGCATCTTCTATCCATTTGAAGCAAATATCAATAAGAACACCCTGTAGTTCTTCCGGAATCTCATGCCGGGATAAAATTTTCAGGCTGTTTCTTCTGCTTCCGGGATGGGTAAAAACACTTAATTTATGTACCAGCTTATCCATATAAGGCAGAATGAAATCCGGATTTTTCTGTGTTACAATTTCCGCCACCCAGGCGGCACGGGCAGGAAGAGGATCATTCTCTTCCATGAGAATACGCATGATTTCATCGAACCTGACCTTATCATTCCCGACAAAATCGGCTACAAAATGCATGTTGAAATGAGAAAGTTCTTCTAAAAGCTGAAGCTTTATTTCCATTTATAATTTGAATATTCCAGATTTACCGTCCAATCATTTTTGATGGATCTACCCATTCATCAAACTCTTTTTCAGTCAGGTATTTTAATTTGAGGGCCGCTTCTTTCAGAGTGGTGTTTTCCTTGAAAGCTGTTTTGGCAATTTCCGCTGCCTTTTCATACCCGATGTGGGTATTCAAAGATGTAACCAGCATGAGGGAATTGTCCAGGTTCTTTTTCAGATTATCCTTGTTTGGCTCTATCCCAACCGCACAATTGTCGTTAAATGAAACACAGGCATCTCCAATCAGCCTGGCAGATTCCAGGAAGTTTTTAATCATAACAGGTTTAAAGACATTCAATTCAAAATGACCGTTGGATCCTCCGATATTGATAGCTACATCATTTCCAAGAACCTGTACACAAACCATTGTCAGGGCTTCTGCCTGAGTTGGATTTACTTTTCCGGGCATGATAGAGGAACCGGGTTCATTTGCGGGAATGCTTATTTCCCCAATACCACTCCGGGGGCCGGAAGAAAGCACACGGATATCATTTGTGATTTTCATCAGGCTGACGGCCAGGGTTTTCAGGGCTCCATGGGCTTCAACAATTGCATCATGGGCTGCCAGGGATTCAAATTTATTTTCAGCAGTGACAAAGGGCAGACCTGTTAATTCAGCGATTTTCTCTGCCACTTTTGGGGAATATCCTTTGGGAGTATTAATACCGGTACCTACTGCCGTTCCTCCCAGAGCAATCTCAGAAAGGTGATCCAGGGTATTTTTAAGGGCTTTTAGTCCATGATTCAGCTGGGAAACATAACCGCTGAATTCCTGGCCCAGGGTCAGAGGTGTGGCATCCATCCAGTGAGTTCTTCCGATTTTGACTATTGTATCCAGTTCATCCGACTTGGCTTTCAGGGTATCCCTCAGCTTTTCAACTCCGGGAATGGTTACTTCCATTAACATTTTATATGCCGCAATATGCATGGCCGTTGGGAAGGTGTCATTGGAAGACTGGGATTTGTTTACATCATCATTGGGATGTATAAGCCTCTGACCTTCTCCCAGCTTATTTCCCTCTAGAACATGCGCCCGGTTTGCAATTACTTCATTCAGGTTCATATTCGACTGGGTTCCTGATCCGGTTTGCCATACCACCAAAGGGAACTGATCATCCAGCTTGCCTTCAATAATTTCATCACATACTCTTGAGATTAAATCAGCTTTGGTTTTATCCAGAACACCTAAATCATAATTGGTAAGAGCAGCAGATTTCTTTAAATATGCAAATGCATAAATTATTTCAACCGGCATTTTTCCATCGCCAATTTTAAAATTATTAATGGAACGCTGGGTTTGGGCACCCCAGTATTTTTCTTCCGGAACATTAACCGTTCCCATGGTGTCTTTTTCTATCCTGTAAGTCATGATTTATGATATTTATAGAGTTGAGATTATTTCAAAAAAAATCCATTGTCCTGCAAAAATACTACAAATGAATTTTGTAAGCTTTGGAATTCAGGAATTTTTAATGAAAATATTTCATCCGGGCCGGGAATAGAATTTTCAATGACAGCTTTTGATCATAAGTCTGAATCTGTATGATTAATTAGCTTGCCGGGACCCATGAGCCTATGGGGTTGGCCTGAACAATTATGGTTGGATAAGGAAAACAGCGTTTTCTTTAATCGGGTATGTTTATGAATATATGACAGACATAAAAAAGACCATCATCGCCCTGACTTACCCCAACACCCGACTGAGTATATTCGTTTTTAATAATTTCACGTGTACCGGGATCACTTATCATGGCATTGACAATTGAATCGGCATTTTCAATATTGGAAACCAGGCTGATCCAACCGTTGGAAGTTCCTCCCAGGTTTTGCATAAAGCTATTTACCACATCCTGGATTTTCGGATCACCGTTTTGATAGGTTCCATTGGCCAGCTTATTACTTACCCCCCTGGCTTCTTCAAAAACAAGAAATTGTTCAACCAGGCTGCTTAAGCCTTCACCCGTACGAAAATCATTTATTTTCAGATGTATCTCCCTTTCAATGGGTTTAATGCTGTGGAAATTATCATCCTTCTTGCATGATGTAATGATGAAGGAAAACATTGCCAGCATTAAAACAGTCGGATATAATTTTCTATTCATATGATTTATTTAAATAAATTATCAATGTTTTCGGCAGGATCTCCTATCACTGCTTTATTATTCCTTATAACGACAGGCCGCTTCAGAAGTTTCGGATTTTGGGATATAATTTCAGCCCATTCTTCATTTGAAAATTTCCCGGACTTTAATTCTTTTTTATAAAATTCTTCCTGGGTTCTGATTAAATCCAGGGCCATGGGTGAAATCATTTTTATTATTCCGGAAACTTCCTCCACAGAAATTCCGGTTTTAATATAATCGATAATTTCAATATCCCCGGTTTTTTTCTCCAGGTAATCAAGACCCGCCCTGCTTTTCTTACATCTGGGATTATGGTATATTTTAACCGGCATAAATTGGATTGGTTTTTATTTTCAAAACTAAAAAACAGGTCCTAATGGATGCATTTACAGTAAATTAGTCTGATTCCAAAAATATTAAAAAATAAATACAAGAAAAATTTAAGTTATAAAAGTTTTAATCAGGTCTAATTCTTGGATATCAACAGGAAAGAAGATATTTTTGTCTGACCAAATCACAACTGACTAAAATTCTGCTTTTTTATTTGTTTGATTCTAAATTTGGTTTTTTTATACCAAAAATGGGAACTTTACGTTTTTTTCGATTTGATATATTGTAACAATTAACATTTCTAATGAAAAAGTCCATTTATATTTCCGGCATTATTGTTATTGCTTTATTTATAATTTTTGCTGCTTATTATACTTTCAGGTTTGTTATTCCAACCCGCCTTGCCGAAGGTGATTTTGAGAAATACCGGGTAGAATACGGGGATGTGATAAACACTATTAATGCACAGGGAATAGTTGAACCGGAAAATGAAGTGCTCCTCAGGTCTTCATCGGGAGGGGTGATAAAAAGAATACTAAATGTCCCGGGAAGCCATGTGAAACCGGGAGAAATTATATTGATACTTGATACCGAACCTATCGGGAAGGATATAGAAAATGCAGAGGATCAAATTGAGGTTATGAGGAACAACCTGAGAAAAAACAGGTTAAATGCAAGGTCCTCCAGAGTTGACCTGGATTATAATGAGGAGATGAAAAAACTAAAAATAGCCTCTATTAAATCGGAGCTGTCCGACCAGGAACAATTACTGGAGGTAGGAGGTATATCACCGGCAAAAATTGAAAAAACCAAACAGGAACTTGTATTGGCAGAAAAAGACCTGGAAACCAATCTTGAAAAAAACTCCATAAAATTACAACAGCTCGAGGCAGAAGAGGAAGGATTATTATTGCAAATAGATATAAAAGAAAAAGAACTTGAAAGACAAAGGGAAATATTAAGCGAAATGGTTGTACGGGCACCTTCTTCAGGAATAATTTTAAATATCTACGGGAAGGAAGGAGAAAAATTTAATCCGGGAGATGTTATGGTCCAGATGTCGAATATGAATTCCTTTAAAATTAGCGGATCTGCCGATGAAGAATATGCCGATTTAATAAAAACCGGAGGCCGGGTTTATGCAAAACTCGAGAATCACATGGCTCCCGGACAAATCGGAAGGGTAAAACCGGTCATTGAAAATAATAAAGTAAGTTTTGATGTTTTCCTGGAAGTGAGTAATAATCCCAGCCTGATCCCCAATATGAAAGTAAATCTTGAGGTGATAACTGCTCACAGAGACAGTGTATTAAGAGTCAGAAGAGGACAGGCATTTGAAAATCCGGGTAAACAAAATGTATTTTTTCTTGAATCTGATAAGGCAGTAAGAAAAGAAGCTGAAATTGGTTTAATTGGACTTGATTTCATTGAAATAATTGGTGGAGCCAGGGCCGGGGAGGAAATTATTATTAGTGATATTTCTTCATTCAGACACATGAAGGAAGTTGAAATTGAAAATTGATATTACACTTAAATGATGAAATATTTTTTACTGCTTTTTGTTTTTTTTGTTCCCGGTTTTAATCAGAATTCATTCGCCCAGGAAGAAGAAAAAATTGATTTTATAACTAAGCTTAGTT
The DNA here is from genome assembly GCA_965369105.1 of uncultured Bacteroidales bacterium. Lineage (GTDB taxonomy): Bacteria > Bacteroidota > Bacteroidia > Bacteroidales > JAGLSB01. The sequence continues at coordinate 4,882 of CBDUPM010000034.1, forward strand.
TAGCAAACGTGGTTGACCTGGCAATACACCAGTCCTCTTCCGTTAAATATGCCCAAAACAGGAATGTGAATTATTACTGGAGATGGCAAAATTTTAAAACCCGGTTCCGGCCGGAATTAACCCTTTCCGGATCCATGCCTATTTATTCCAATTCCATCAATGAAAATATTCAGGACGATGGGAGTACCAATTTTATCCGTACCCAAAAACTCAATACCCCAGCCAGTCTTTCCCTTCAGCAAAGAATAGCAGAAACGAATACATATCTATCCATCCAGAGTTCGGTAAACCGGGTTCAGGATTTTATATTTGAAACCACTAAATATGCAGGTACTCCCGTTTCTATTGGAATCTGGCAGCCCATTTTTCAGTATAACTGGGCCAGGTGGGCCAAAAGAACAGAACCCCTGGTATATGAAGAGGCTAATAAGAATTTCAATGAGACCATTGAAGAAATAAGCCTGGAGGCTACCAAAAGATTTTTCTATTATCTGAAGGTTCAGACCAATTATGCCCTGGCGGAAACAAACCTGGCAAACAGCAGAGATAACCTGAATATCGCCGATGCCAAGAAAAAACTGGGGCAGATATCCGAAAATGATTACAGTCGGATTAAACTTTCCGTATTCAATGCTCAGAAATCTTTGAATACGGCAAGGATGGATTTAAAGAATGCTGATTTCAGCCTTAAATCTTATATCGGTATCGACCAGGACACAAAGATATCCCTGGAGATTCCCCTGAACATGGTTTTATTTGATATCGATCCTAATAAAGCTCTTGCAGAAGCCAAGGAAAACCGTAAGGAAACTCCCCTGTTTGAAAGAAGACTGATAGATGCCGATCGTCAGCTTGATGAAGCAAAGAAGAATTCAGGTCTCAATGCAACCATATCCGCAAATTACGGTTTATCCAATTCAGCGGAAGATTTCCCAGGGGTTTATGATGAACCCGATATCGCCCAGTATGTAAAATTATCACTGGAAATTCCTATCCTTGACTGGGGACGGTCGGCTTCATCTATAAAAATGGCAGAATCGAGCCGGGACCTGATCATTTTCGATGTGGATAAAGACAAAAGGGATTTTGAAAGAAGAATTGTTGTACAGGTGGAGCAGTTCAGTCTTCTGAAAGATCAGATGATTACCGCTGAGGAAGCTGACAAGGTAGCTGAAAACGGATATATGATTGCCCTTAAGAAATTTCAGAACGGGGAAATCAGTATTACCGATTTGAATATCTCCTTATCGGAAAGAGAACGAGCCAAAAGAGACTATATAGAATCGCTTGAAGATTACTGGAAAGCCTATTATAATTTAAGGATACTTACTCTTTATGATTTTGAAATGAACCGCAAGATTGATTATGATAATCCGATGCTGGACTAAGGGAATGGAGAATGAGAATGAGAGCGACAACCAAACCAGCACATTAGCACATCCGCATTTTATTTATCCAAAGGAAGTTTACGAAGGTGGAGCACACTAACTAACTGAATTCCATCAAATACGCCTTGATAAAAGGATTGATATTCCCATCCAATACGTCCTGAACATTTCCGGTTTCATAATTGGTTCTCAGGTCCTTGGCCATTTTGTAAGGGTGTAATACATAATTGCGGATTTGAGAGCCCCATTCAATTTTTTTCTTGTTGCTTTCAATTTCCTGCTGCTTTTCCATTTTCTTCCTGAGCTCCATCTCATATAAATGTGAACGGAGGATTCGCATGGCGTTTTCACGGTTTTTTCCCTGTGAACGGGTTTCTGTATTTTCAACGGTAATACCGGTAGGTAGATGCCTGACCCTTACACCGGTTTCGACTTTGTTAACATTTTGTCCGCCTGCACCGCCCGACCGGAAGGTATCCCAATCCAGGTCGGAAGGATTGATTACAATATCGATGTCATCATCCACCACCGGTGATACAAATACGGAAGCAAAGGATGTATGACGACGCGACTGGGAATCATAGGGTGAAATCCGGACCAAACGGTGGACTCCGTTCTCTGCTTTAAGATATCCGTAAGCATAGTCGCCGGTAAATTCGAGAGTCACAGATTTAATCCCAGCCTCATCCCCATATTGCATGCTGATTTCCTTGACCTTGAAGTTGTTTCGTTCTCCGTACCTGAGATACATTCGCATGAGCATTTCTGCCCAATCCTGACTTTCCGTTCCACCGGCACCGGCATTAATTTTGAGTATGGCGCCGAGTTCATCTTCTTCTTTTCCAAGCATATTGCGGAATTCCAAATCTTCAACCAATTCCAGGCTTATTTTGTATTGGGTATCGAGGTCTGATTCTTCAGCTTCCCCCTCCTGGAAAAAGTCCATAAGAACCTGCAGGTCATCAATTGCATCCGAGACTTTTTTATATTCAGAAGTCCAGCTTTTTAACCTGGAAATTTCCCTGAGTTTTTTTTCTGCTTCTTTCGGATCATCCCAAAAATTTGCAGCCTGGGTTATCTTTTCTTTTTCTTCTATTTCCTTCAGCTTATTATCGACGTCAAAGATGCCTCCTTAACGCATCCCGGCGCTTAACAATTGCTTTAAAATCATCGGATGTAATCATCTGGAATATGTTTAGAATTTGAACAGCAAAGGTAATAAAATTTGACAGGAATACTTTGTTTGAAAAGCCCGGCTTCATTCTTGTAAAAAGTAAAGTTATGATTCCCGGGAATGAAATACCTCTTCAATGGCCTGGTAAATCAGGTCAGTTTCAAAACCCTTTTGCGCTGCAAAGCGAAACAGCTTTCCTTTTCTGGAAAATGAATGGGTGTCTTTTATAGTTTTATTTTTCTGAGCAATCAGTTTTAAAAGCAAATCCTTATACTCTTCTTCATTGATCTGGTTTAGACACTCCCTTATGGTAGCTTCTGGTATTCCTTTTTGAAAAAGGGATTGCCGGATTTTTCTTTTCCCCCATTGATTGAATTTGAATTTATCCCGGGTAAAGAACAGGGAAAAGCGCTGATCATCGATAAATTTGTCTTGAGTCAAGGACTGAATTATTTCATCCATATCGGAATCATCCAGCTTATAGAACTTCAGTTTTTGCCGGATATCACTGCTGCACTTTTCAGATTTGGAACAGAGGTTCTGCATGCGACTTAATGCAGCCGCTTTTATTTCATCCTTTTTCTGCATAAATTATCCTTTCCTTATTATTCAGATCCCTGATAATTTTTATATTCCGGAAACCAAAATCAGAAATCAGTTTGGCTGTGTCCTTCCCCAGTGCTTCATTAATTTCCAGATATAGCTGACCGGCCGGGCTAAGCATTTTTGAAGAAAACCGTGAGATTTCCCTGTAATAGATAAGGGGGTCCTCATCTGCCACAAAAAGGGCAAGATCAGGTTCGAAGTTCAGCACATTTTTTTCCATTTTAGCTTTCTCAGAATTTCGTACATAGGGAGGGTTGCTTATGATCATATCCAGAGCGGTTGGGTAATTTGACAGGTCTGCACGGAGTATGTCATCATGGATAAATGTAATATCAAGAGCTATGTTTGCCGCATTTTTCCGGGCTGTAATAAGAGCCTTTTCAGAGATATCGGAGGCATAAAGTTTTGCACTTGTTAGTTGATGGGAAAGACTGCAGGCAATGGCTCCTGATCCGGTTCCTATGTCCAGTATTTTTCCGGTATAAGATTTATCAAGATTTTTAATGACCAGATCCACCATGAACTCCGTCTCCTGCCTGGGGATGAGGGTCTCCGGAGAAACCAGGAATTTATGACCATAAAACCAGCTATATCCTAATACGTACTGTACAGGTTCGTGTTTTGAAAGTCTGAGCATCATATTCTCCAGCCTATTTTTTTTCTCTTCATCCAGGCTTTTATCCAGATCTCCCGAGACCGGACCGACATCAAAACCCAGGTCTTCAAACAGTAATCTGGAAACTGAACCGGCTTCTCCTTCAGAATAAATGGATTTTAATTCCTTAATTGTTTGAATGAATGCTTCTTTTACTTTCAAATCCTTATTTTTGTTCAAATTTAATAAATGGACATGGATTCCTTTCCACAAGATGAGCTTTTTATGAGAAGATGCCTGGAGCTGGCAAGAAAAGCAAAGGGTAAAACCGGAATGAATCCCATGGTAGGATGCGTGATTGTTAAGGATGGAAGAATAATAGGGGAGGGCTATCATAAACAATTTGGAGGTCCCCATGCCGAAGTTGAGGCTATAAATTCCGTTGGCGATAAAAAGCAATTAAAGCATTCCACTTTATATGTAAACCTGGAACCCTGTTCTCATTTCGGAAAAACACCACCCTGCTCACTTTTAATCCGGGAACACAGGATCCCCTCGGTAGTTATCGGTTGTGAAGATCCAAATCCCATGGTTTCGGGAAAAGGAATTCAACAACTGAGGGAGGCAGGAATTCATGTTAAAACCAAAGTACTTGAAAAGGAATCGGTTCATCTGAACAGGAGGTTTTTTACCCATATTATCCGGAAAAGACCCTATGTCATTTTGAAATGGGCCCAGAGCAACGATGGATATATAGATATTCTCCGAAAGCCGGGAGCCCCTGCCCAACCTACATGGATAACCAATCATACTGCCAGAAAACTTGTACACAAATGGAGGGGCGAAGAGGATGGGATTTTTGCCGGGGTGAATACCATTATGAGCGATGATCCGGGTCTGGACCTGAGGGAATGGAGCGGTAAACAGCCCATCCGAATTACAATTGACCGAAAAAACCGGATAAAGGAAACACTGAAATTTAAAAACGGCTTACAGGAAACCATTATTTTCACAGAATACCCTGATAAAGGAAATACAGCATTCTATCAAAAAATTGAATCGGATTTCAATCTTGAAATTATGTTAAATACTTTATTACAGAAGGAGATATCCTCCATTATAGTGGAAGGGGGAAGAAAAATACTTAACAGCTTTATAAACAATAACATATGGGATGAAGCAAGGGTTTTCAGCGGGAACATGAATTTCCATTCCGGAGTGGCAGCCCCGACACTCCCAATCGCCTCTGCGGAAGAGTTTAGCTACCGCAATCATAAATTAAGTATTTACTTTAATCAAAATATTCAACTTTAGCCTATTTACTTATTTCTTGTTTAATTGTATATTTGCTAATGTACAATGATTTAAAACTGCTTTTACCGGGTACACGGAAAGATTAATGGAACCATATTTGCAGTTATTAGACGGGAACTTAAATATAAAAATTTCTGTATTATGAAAAGATATATTTTACTACTGACCACTTTGGTATTTCTCAGCTCACTTACTTTAGCTGCACAAAAACCAAAACAATTTTTAAAAGTCGGAAAAGACTTTTATTCGAACGGAATGTTTGATGATGCCATTAAACAATTTACCAAAGCCATTGAAATAGAACCTGATTTTGAAGATGCTTATGTTGAAAGGGCAAAAGTTTATAAGAGAATCAGGAATTATGAGGCTGCTCTGGCTGATTATAATAAGCTATGCATTTTTAATGATAAGGAAGAGGAATACTTTTATAACAGCGCTCAGATGAGTTATAACCTGGGGGATTACAGCACCTCTATTGTAACTATTAACAAGGCCTTAAAGGTAAATCGCAGTTATTCTGCGGCTCTTTCATTAAAATTTAATGCCCTCTATGCATTGGAGTATTATCCTGATGCCCTGGAAGTTTCAAAAGAAGCTTTAAGGTATAAGGAAAATGATGTTAATTTTTACAACTATGCAAGGGTGAATGAGATGTCAGGAATGTGGGATGTTGCCGTTGATGCATACAATAAAGCCATCCGGAAAAATGGCGATTTCCTGGAAGCTTACGTCTCATTGGGAGATTTATTAAGAAGAAAAGGAAATCTTCCCAAGGCTCTTGAAACAGTGAATAATGCGATTAGCCGGAATAAGAGTTTTGTACCGGCATACAGAGCCCGGAGTGCCATTTATGCTGACCAGCTGAATTATTCCAAAGCAATTGATGATGTTTCTACCATTCTGCTGATTGAGCCCGAAAATGTGGATATGTATTTTCTGAGAGGGAAGTATTACCAGGGATATGCTCAGCATATGAATGCAATAAGCGATTTTAGCAAGGTCATAAGTATAGATCCCAGCCGGGCTGAAGCTTATTTTAACAGGGCTTTCTCAAATGAGCAAATTCAGAAATTTGATAATGCAATTGCGGATTATAAAAAACTTTCGGAAATAGCGGAAGATGATGAGAAAGCAATGGAAATGCTGACTGAAGCGGAACAAAGGCTTTATGATTTAAACCGCGAAGGCAATAAACCTGAAGTATCGCTGGTTACACCTGAGGACCAGGGCGCAAGAGTTTTACATATACCCAGAACGGAGACTATAGTACCGGTAGTAGGAAAG
>CBDUPM010000035.1:0-11240 GCA_965369105.1 uncultured Bacteroidales bacterium
TTGCGGTACTTTGCGAGAACCAAACATTACATTCAAAAATATATTTCCCGCAAAGCTGCGCAAAGGATGACGCAAAGGATTCGCAAAGGAATTTCTCCGAAGGACCCGGAAGTTTATCAGCAAACAAATCAAAGTTTCCACTCTCCTGCCTCTGCGTTACTTCGCGTGCACTTTGCGGTACTTTGCGAGAACCAAACATTACATTCAAAAATATATTTCCCGCAAAGTTGCGCAAAGGATGACGCAAAGGATTCGCAAAGGAATTTCCCCGAAGGATCCGGCAGTTTATCAGCAAACAAAACAAAGTTTCCACTCTCCTGCCTCTGCGCTACTTCGCGGGTACTTTGCGGTACTTTGCGAGAGACAACCAACACAATTAAGAATACATTTCCCGCAAAGTTGCGCAAAGGATGACGCAAAGGATTCGCAAAGGAATTTCTCCGAAGGACCCTTCAGTTTATCAGCAAACAAATCAAAGTTTCCACTCTCCTGTCTCTGCGTTACTTCGCGTGCACTTTGCGGTACTTTGCGAGAGCCAACCAACACATTTTGCAGAAATCACCTGGCGCATATGTTCTAAATTTTGATTTTATTGAGCCCTTCGCAGGTAATTAAAACTCTCAATAAGAGAGAGATAATCTAGACAAAACAAACAATGATTATAAAGCCGGGTAAAGGATATGATAAAATACTATGGTTTAATGTTCTTCCCCATTAAAACCATAATGTTTATTTGGAAAATAGTTAGACAAAATCAAATGGAAATGAAAAAACCCCTTACCTTCATTTTCAGATAAAATTGTATCTTAACTGAAAATTATTTCCCATGGCAAGATTTTTAAAAGACCGTTCATCCGTCAAAGGTCAGGCTCCCGGTTCCATGATATTGATTGGAAGACAAAAGCTTGATAAACCCATCATTAAAGTAACTCATTATAATAAGGAGGAACTTATTGAAAAAGAATGTGAAAACATTGGGGAGGCGATTCAATTTATTAAAAAGGGCTGGGTTACCTGGATCAATATCTATGGCATCCATGATATAGAAATGATGGAAGAAATTAAGGAGAAATTTGAACTGGATATGTTACTGGTTGAAGATATCCTTAATACAGACCAGGTTCCAAAGTACGTGGATGGAGAAAATAATGATGCATTTATACTAAAAATGCTTCATTTTCAGGCTTCAGAATCAAAGGTGAACTCAGAACAAATATCCATTATCCTGGGGAAGAATTTTATCCTGAGCCTGCAGGAAAGAGTCGGAGATATGTTTGATCCCGTGCGAACCCGGATAAGAAACCGGAAAGGTAAATTCAGAATGCTGCAAAACGATTACCTGGTTTATGCACTCATGGATACACTGGTGGATAATTATTTGCTGATAACAGAAAACATTGGAAAGCAGATTGAAGACAATGAGGAAAAAATCTTTAAAGCAGATGATGATAAAATTGCGGAAATGATTTATCTGCATAAAATTGAACTCAGTTACCTCCGGAAGAACATACGTCCAATGAAGGAAATTATATTGCAGGTTCAAAAGTCAGATAATTCTTATTTTACGGAAACTACAATCCCATTCATAAGGGATATGTCGGAGCTGGTCGATCAGAATAATGAATCCATTGAACTCTACAGCAGTATGGTATCTGACCAGTTGAACACCTACAATTCAATTGTCGGGAATAAAATGAACCAGGTAATGAAGGTTCTTACCATTTTTGCCAGCATCTTTATTCCACTTACATTTATTGCCGGTATTTACGGAATGAATTTTGAAAATATTCCGGAATTGAAGTATAAATACGGTTATTTCATCTTTTGGGGAGGGATTATCCTGATTGGCGGGAGCCTGTTGTATTATTTCAAAAGAAAAAAATGGCTTTGATTCCGGAAAGATTATTATAGCTTTGCCGGTCAAAAAAAAGAAAAGGATGCGATATTTATTACTCAGTTTAGTTATAATTTCTTTTTCTGTCAGGGCCCAGATACCTTCCGGGTATTACAATGGAACTGAAAACCTGACGGGAGAGGAATTAAAAAACTCGCTTTACCAGATAATTAAAGGGCATACGAAATTCCCATATTCAAGTTCCTCAACCGACACATGGGATATTTTAAAGGAATCGGATCGTGATCCTGATAACTCATCGAATGTAATACTTTTTTATACCGGATGGAGTGTAAATGCTTCCCAGGAATATAATAGCGGAAATGGGTGGAACCGGGAGCATGTTTGGGCAAAGTCTCGTGGCGATTTCGGAACTTCCCAGGGCCCCGGAACCGATGCACATCATTTGAGACCTTCTGATATTAGCGTAAATGCAGCCAGGGACAGTCGTTGGTTCGACTATTGTCAGTCACCTTATTTTGATGGAGGTCTGGAAACGGGTTGTTTTACCAGTTCAACAGAATATATATGGCAACCCAGGGCAGAGGTTATGGGTGATGTTGCCAGGATAATTTTTTATATGGCAACCCGCTACGAAGGAGAAAACGGGGAGCCTGATCTGGAAGTTATTGATTATTTTCCTTCCGACGATTATACCAAACAACCTGTTCATGCTTTATTAAGCACGTTGCTGGAATGGCATGATCAGGATCCTGTGGATGATTTTGAAAGAAACAGGAATGATGTCATTTACAGTTACCAGAAAAACCGCAATCCTTTTATCGACCACCCGGAATTTGTAGATCTGATTTACAAGCCCTCCACCTCATTAAATCAAAAAGACATACAAGAAACCGGTTTTTATCCTAATCCTGTAAATCAATATTTATTTATCCACTTAAAATACCCTGGAGCTAAGAAAATTTTCAGTGCCACGGGAAAACTTGTAATTCAATTTGAAGAAAATAAAATAAATCTGGACCATCTGGAAAAAGGTATATATTTCCTTCAGATTGAAACTAAGCCTGACCGATTTTTAGTCCGCAGACTGATAAAACAATAAGATTCTACTTATAAGAAGCTAAATATTCAGCCACCTCCATATGTCCGTTTTGCGCAGCAAAACTCCCGGCATTATCCCCGTCAACGTCTTTTAAGGAAGGGTCGGCCCCATATTTCAGTAAAAGTTTTACCACTTCCAGGTGACCCTCTGCTCCGGCAAACATCAGGGCAGTAAAATTTTCCTGGTTATCAACCAGGTTGGGTTCAGCTCCATTTTCCAGCAAATATTTCACGGTCTCAGGAAAGGAACCTGAGGAAGCAAACATCAGGGCGGTCCGATTGGTGAAATCCTGGTAATTAATATCTGCCCCTTTTTCAGCGAGGATCTTCACAATCTGTAAATTCCCGTTGTAGGATGCAAACATAAGAGCCGTTCTTCCATCCTGGTCAATTGCATTAATATCAACATTTTTTGAAAGGAGTTCATTTACAATCTGTACATTTCCTTCAAGACTTGCATCCCTGAGCAGCTGTTCTTCATTCCTGTCAACAACCTTACCCGGACTTACCGGCATTTCAGGCAATTCACCCATAGTCCTGATTTTAGTTCTTTCTTCTGAATTATTTTTGCATGAACTGAAAATCAACATCAATAAAATTAAGGTGGTATACAGAAATTTCATTATTAAATTATTTTTAAATCAATATATTGGAAAACCATCCCGGGATTTATTCTGATTTCTGAAAACTTATCCTGGCATCGGAAATTTCAATCACCATAATTTCAGAATTTAATTCAACAATCTCAAACAAACCTGCATAGGATCGTCCACCGATTCCACCCAGGCTTACAGATGTAATAAAAAGATTTTTTCCTTTGATGGTCCATTTGCTTTCAAAATCAAAAAAACGGCAATCTCCGGATTCGCTAACCACCAGCTTTTTTACTTCCGTTCCATCACTTAAAGTCTCTGCTTCATCATCCAGAAAATTCCAAACAGATCCCCTGTCACAATCAGTAATTTCAAACTCTCCCATATTCTTTTTAAAAGGGTTGCTTTCCCCTTCTTCATATGCTGTAATTTGCCATTTTCCGGAAATTCTATCCTGTAAATCTCCTTCTGTCTTACAGGATGATAAAACAACCATGCAGGCTACAATAAATATGATTCTCATGATTTCAGATTTTTGGAACGATTTAAATAATGAAACAAGGTAGGAAGATCTCATCTGATAAAAAATTCTTTTTCCAAAAATTGTAAAAAACCCGGAAGAGCTTCTCTCATACATACCCTGAATTGATCATTCGCTGATTTTGGGAAATCTTTTAAATAACCTTATCCGGGAAAAACCAATCCATTTGCAAGGTGAAAAAAGTCTTTGATCCCCCTTATAGTTCCACTTCCAGTTTCTTCCTCCCTGCTTTTCTGCTTTCATAGTCGAACTCCACTTTTCCTTTTCCACTTATCAGGAATTCAAACTCCACTGTTCCAAATCCGGGTACCTGTAAAAACTGAACCTCCGGCTTATGCTCCTTATAGCTGACCTTATCCAGGTACTTATCCTGAATCTCACCTCCTGCAATCACTTTAATTCCTGAACCGTAGACTTTTAGAATATCTTTCGGATAAAGTTTATTTTTAATAGTCTGATAGCTGATGCTGGGCATGGCACCGGAATTTTTTAGACGAATTCTGACTTTATAGAGATCCTTTGAGATCTTTTCTTTTTCAAATACGGCCATACTCACATCGGGAGTTTGCTCCGCTGAAAAAATTACAGCCATTGCATTTCGGTGAACAAGGTCTGGAAGCATAAAGGGATGAGGTAAACGAGAACTCATTTTAATCCAGCCGCCAATTTCTATTTCACCATAGGTAGGATGATTGTATTTTTCCCAGTCGGTATAAAGTTCACCCAAAGCCACATGATCATTAAATTTCAGCTGCTCCCTGTCTCTTTCCACGGAACCCCTGAACCGGCTTTGTTCTTCCTCCTCTTTCTTTTCGGGTTTTTCCTCCCCATAAGTCTGGCTGGACGAAAGGAATAACTCTCCTACAAAACCATAGGTTCCTGCAAGATTATTCGTAAAGTTATCAAAATCCCCATAAGTTGAATACAGATCTTTCCACCCAATTAGATATCTGTAACCGGGAATAATATTTTCAGAATTTTTACCCAGATAATCATAAACATCCAGATCCTGCCTTGGAAATTCCCCTTCCGATTTTGTTGAAGGGCCTCTCAATATCATTCCTCCGGTATTATGAAATGCCCAAACCATAATGATGTTCTGCCTTTCCAGAATATATTCTCCCAGGGCTCTGATACCTGTACCTGAAAAGGGATAATATCCTGATCCTCTCTGAACATAGTTAGGAGCCCAGTGATAAGCCCAATTTCGATTTGGATCCACATAACCTTCTGAATCTTCATTGATTTTCCCATCCATGTCATTATCAATTCCCTCCTGTCCGAGCATGGTATACTCTCCTTTCTCCCCGGGTTTAATCCTTACCAATATTCTGGGATCCACAGGATCCGCTTTATACAGACCATTTGGATCTTTTTTTCTCATAGTAGTAATATTTCCGTCCCCATTCAGGTCGTCTGCAAAATCTTCATCAAAAAGTCCGTCTCCATCATCATCTTTAGGTCTCCTTAGTCCACGGTTTGTACTGGGCGTATTTGCATCATTAAAAAAATGATAGCGCCCGTCAACATTTACCGATGGTACAATATAAAAAGTGTTTCGGTCCACAAGCTTTGAAACTTTCTCATTGGTTCCGTATTTCGTCAAAAGAGTATTTGCCAGGTAAAGACAAACCTCACTGGCCTGGATTTCATTTCCATGGATATTCCCGTCTACATAAACCCCGGGTTTTTCATTTTCAAGTCCTGTTTCAGGATTATGAATCACTATGGCCCATATTTCCCTGTTCTCATCGCTTTTTCCGACCAATTCAAGCTTTGACAACTCCGGGTATGCTTTATTTAAAGCTTTTAAGGCTTCAACCACTTCCTCATAGGAATAATAATGGTCAAAACGTAGAGGAACAGCAACCTCAGGATGGGTAGAATAAGCTGTTAAAAACCCCAATATAAGTGCCAGAGATATAAATAATTTTTTCATAATTAGCCTCCAATTTTAATTTTCTTAATGTCATTTCCGGCCGCTTTGCTTTCAAGCTTTATGGTTAAATCTTCCTTCCTGTCGGCTTTTATCAGCCATGTTTTTTTTACACGTCCGTAACCCGGAACAGATTTTATACTGGTTCGTTTATATCCCTCCAGTAATTCTATTTCTTTAGCCTCCAGGTGAATTATTGCAGGGGCAGGTTGACTGTTCCTCTCTCCCATTGCTGTTGGAAAGGGAATAAACTTATTATTTTCAATCCATACCTCCAGCATATAAATGCCTGATCCTTTTGAAACAAGCTTTGTTTCCAGAATTTTTAAGTCCGGAAGCTGGTCAACTAATGTAAAAATCCATGGGATTTGCAACTCCAGAAGGGAGTCTGTCATTTCATAAGGAGGGGTAGTTGCTAAATAAGGGATAAATCCTCCGATTTCAACCTCACCCAGGCTTGGATGATCAAATTTTTCCCAGTTTACAAATCCTTTTCCCTGAAGTACCTGATCAGAGTATTCAAGCATGGCCTTTTCCTCCGGATCTGCACCTTTTTCATCCTTTTCCGGCTTCGGCATCTGCTTCATCATCGAAGCCATCCTTGCGGGATCTGCCTGACCGGATTCCATCATTGAAATAATGGTTTTTGCATTGAATTGTGCAGGAGCACCCGATTCTTTTAAAAAACGGTTTATCTTATCTTCTCCCAGTGCAATAAATTCCTCTGTACTCATCTTTTCAAGGCTCTCAACACTTAATCCGCTGCCTTCTTCTTTTTTCTCTTCAGGTTTATTTAAGCTGAACAAATCCATACTAAAAACCGGGACTCCCAGATGATAATACGCCCATAACTCAAAACTTCCTTCCTTTGCCCTTGCGGCTTCGAAGCGTTCTGATTCCACTCCCTTTTCTTTCAGATATTCTTTATAATCTTTTGAAAACTTATTATAGATTTCAAGATCCCCCGGAAATGGATTTACAACAGCTCCAAGGCCAAGAAAACTTGCAATAAGTGATTCATTTACTTCCATACCGGCCGGAACAATGGGTTTTACCATTTCAATTATTTCCTGCATGGAATAGCTTTTATCCTTATCGGCTCCAAGCATAGAGGCAAAGCGCTCAGGAATTTTAATACTGCTTAAATCGACCTCCCCTTTTCTTCCTCCTTTTGGGGGAAAGAGGCAAAAATTTGTTTCTCCAAATGCAAATGCCATAGCGATTTCAGGATGCCGGAAAACAAATTCAATAATGGCTCGTGATTCTGGTGCAGAACCGGGGTAAAGTCCAGTTTCAGGATTAAAATGATCGAATAAATGGGGGAAGTTCAGGTTTACATTTGTACCCCCCTGACCGTCTTCATTATATTTTCCATCCCTGTCATCATCAATCCCTTCACTATAAATTTTATAAATACCCACTTCGCCTTCTTTTTTGTCTGCCTTTCTCATTAATCTTGGTTCATCTGAAACCGGAATCATTGTACCCTGGGGATCTTTTTTACGCATCATCGTAATAAAACCATCATTGTTCAGGTCATTAAAGTCATCTTCATCCGTATTTTCATCCAGATCATTATTGGCGGATTGTAAATTGCCGGCATTTATCAACTTTACTTTATCAAAATACCGGTCTGCCGCTTCCGGGTTACCCATAGGAAGAATATACCAGCTGTAGTTTTTATAAAGCTCCTGATCGCTTACAATCCTTTCAGACAGATTAATTGCGGCTTCAGTGGTCAATGGTCGCAAGCCATTCATATTTGCCACCACAAGGATAGCAGGCTTTGATTTTTTCTCCTTATTAATTTCTGTGCCTATCTCCAGAATATAAAATTCCTTTCCGGAAGTTGTTTTTGTAAGATTTTGAATCTTAGCAAGTTTTGAATTGGATGTTGTAAATGATGCCGCCCAGCTACCCAGCTCTTTGGAGCTTTTGTATTTTTCCTGAGCCAGCAATTGAGATGGCAGAAATAAAGAGATAATAAATAAAGCGGATAAAAAGAATCTACATTCTTTATTCATGATAGATTTGTATTAGGTTAGTTTAACAGAAACGAAATAAATAAAACAGCTTTCTGTGTCCATTTACTACATTGGACAAAGATCAATGCAGAAATATTCCGTAAACAGATAAAAAATGTAAATTTATAAAATAGCGCTGAAATAATTTTAAAGCCAGGGATTTTAAATTCCTCAATTTCAGTTTTAATCAGAATTTAATAACTTTACAAATCATAAATAAAATGAGCTGTGGAAATATCGCTTAAGGCTGAGTTAAAAGTTAAAATAGATAACATCAATCAATATCATAAGGATCTGTTGCTTTATGAATGTGAGGAAAGTCTGGATAAGGGCCGGATTCAGGGAGAGGTCATTTCGGTGCAGGCCCTGAGTGAGGGTAAGGTGATCGGTCTGGGAATTGCCGAATTTGACGATCAGTCCGGAATTTCCAATATACGATCTATGTATATTAAGCCCGATTTCCGGGGTAAAAGGATCGGTACCCAGATTTTAAAATCCCTGGTAGCAAACCTGGAAGAGAAGGGATGTAAGGAAGTATATTTTCTATACCAGTCGAACTGGGATTCATTTGAATTTATGACGTCTCATCTTGCAGCCCATGGATGGTCAGGGCCTGAAGAGATCAATAAAGTCTTTGTTATTGATATCAGCAAGAGGCATGATGAAATAATGCAGCTGGAAACTCCGGTAGCGGAAGTTGTGCAGGTTGAGACCTGGGAAAACCAGAGCCGGGAAAGAATGGATAAACTCAAAGATTATCTTTCAGAAAACACTGATATACCCACCACCCTTGACCCCTTCAGAAACAAGGAAAACATAGCCCCAAAATGTTCCATGGTTGCCATTGACAACAATAAAATCATAGGATGGAATATGAGTTATATCAAGGGTGAAAATGCAAGGGAATACAGCAATCTTTTCATTGATAAAAAATTCCGGAGTCGCGGGTTAATCTGGTCATTATTTTTATCCAGTGTGAAAGTTCAGGCTAATCTTGGGATTGACACGGTAATTGGTCTGATTGATGTTAAAAACATTGCAATCCTGGATTATTATATCCGCCGGATTAGTAATAATCAATTTAAATCCCATTCCCATTTCAGGTTTTCTAAAAGCCTGTAATTTATATTATATTTCCATTGCAATAATCAGCTTCCGGAAGTTTAAATGCGCTATTTATATAGGGATATCATCAATTTTCTTATCCAACGCAACCAATACTTCGTCAAAATCATCTTGACAATAGTGCATGCAAAAACTTATATTTATAATTAAAATACCTAATCATGAAAACCATTAAGTTATTAGGACTTGCGTTAATCGTTCTTTCGGCAGGATTAATGCAGTCATGTGAAGAAAAGCCGGAAGTTAAAGGAAAGGTTGATTTCTCCATAAGCCTGTCAGAAGACGATATGAAAAAATCGGTGAATGAGGATGGGGAATCAGATATTATTGCACCTGATTTCGGCTGGCACTTGCTGGTCTCCATTTATTCTGTAGATGGGTCTGTAGTAATGGAAGATGAAATTATCCCGTTATACGGATTCGGTTCAGGCTATGTAAGTGAAAAGATTGAATTAAAAGTCGGGGAATACTTCCTGGAAAAATTTATGGTGATTGGTCCCTATGGGGATGTGATTTATGCCGCACCTCTTGAAGGATCTCCTAAAGCTCACCTTGTTAACGATCCATTACCCATAGAATTTATGGTACACCCGGAACAAGTGAGTCATGTTTCACCCGAAGTTCTTTTAGTTGGGAACAGTAACCCGGGAGAATTCGGCTATGCAAGCTTTAGTTTTAGTGTTGTAAAACCGATTGTAGCCTATGTAATGGCTGTGGATGATAATGGATTAACAATGAGGCCTTCTGTTGCTGTGGAAGCTGTTCTTAGTCTTTATGCCAGGGATGGATGGATGCACGATTATAAACTAAGAGCGGGAGTTAATAAAATACTGGTTAAATCAGGTTATGAATATTTTAAAGTAATCGTTGAAAACCCGGACTATCCTCCTTATGAAGGTGAAATAAAGGCCAGAGAATTAATGAATTCATCTGAAGATAATCCGGTAATTTTCAATTTGAGCCAGGAACCAATGCACATGCTGGTGTTACAGCCTGGACCAGAAAGGGGAAAAGATGCAATGATTACGGACCTGAACCCTGATAAAAATTTTGGAAATCATCCTTATTTTGAAGCAAGTTTTATGACCGAACCCGTATTAACGGTTATGAGGACCAAAAGAAGCCTGATTCATTTTAACATGGAGGGATTACCAAAAAGTGCAAGGATAAAGAAAGTTCATCTTACACTCGCTTTTGAAACAATGATTTGGGATTCTCTCAATACGGAACTGGATTGGTTTATGATTCCTGAACAGCAACTGGTTCTTCAACAAATTGT
This sequence comes from uncultured Bacteroidales bacterium, assembly GCA_965369105.1. GTDB lineage: Bacteria > Bacteroidota > Bacteroidia > Bacteroidales > JAGLSB01. Next base: position 10,455 of record CBDUPM010000035.1, read on the forward strand.
GGAACCCTGGAAAGAGGAAGGGGTAACCTGGAGCAATCAGCCAGAAACAATTGAAGCGAACCAGGTATTTATTCCCGTTTATGATGAAATGAACTCGAATTTCAGAACCTATGATGTAACTTCTTTATATGTTCCTTACCAGGAAATAGCTGCACCAAATTATGGTATGATGCTAAGAACGGTTGACTATACAGATTATCCAGGAGGCTGGAAGTTTGTATCAAGTGATTACAAACGTGAGGAGATGAGGCCAAAACTGACCGTTTATTACAGTCTTCCCTGATATATTTCCAATTCTTAAAGAAAGAGCTGACTCCATTGGGGTCAGCTTTTTTTATGATAAAATAAGAAACATTAGCTGATTTCAGCACCCGGCAACCCCCCTCCCGGCACCCGGTAACTTTTCCACTCCCTTCCCCGTCTTAAAAAAAGTAATAACTTATAAAGGCTGGTAATTGCCCTTTCAATAAATTTCAATAAATTTCGTTTTCTAATCCAAATGAGAGAATTAAAAGGCCATATCCGGAAAAATGATCCCAAATCCTAAAAATATTCTTTTCGCAAATAACAACAGAAATAATGAAAAACTTTATTAAATCCTTAGCAGGAATCTTTGTAATTACTTCTTTGATAATTAGTTCATGTTCAAAACCTGATAATAAGGTTTTTAAACTGATCCCTGAATCAGCTATGGCTGTGGTAAGTTTTCACCCTGGCCGGTTAATGGAAAAAGGAAGAATTCAGGAAGTGGAAATACTAAAAAAGGAGGCCTCCAAACATGAATTA
>CBDUPM010000036.1:0-11160 GCA_965369105.1 uncultured Bacteroidales bacterium
GTGGACTGTGGACAATTTTTTCTGTTATTTTCGTTTCGCGTTCTGCGTTCCGCGTTTTTCGTATGGCTTTTGGATTAGGGTCAAGCTTATCGTTACGACCGAATCAGCGTCATCCGCGAATCAGCGTTTTTTTGTTGGTACTGGTTGCTGGTTGCTGGTTACTGGGTACTGGGTGCTTGGTGCTGGGTGCTGGGTGCTTGGTGCTGGGTCCTGGGTAGACCGTGGACCGTGGACTGTGGACTGTGGACAATTTTTTCTGTTATTTTCGTTTCGCGTTCTGCGTTCCGTGTTTTTCGTATGGCTTTTGGATTAGGGTCAAGCTTATCAAAAGGACCGGTATCCGCTCCTATCCGCGTTTTTCTTTTCTTACTATTGTTCCAATTGTAGCCTTAGTTATGTGGTTCGCGACTCGCATTTCGGGTTTCTGACAATTTTTTATTAAAAGGGCTTCGATATTTGGGGTATTATTTCCATAAAGGATAAATGACTATCCTTAAAAACATACTTTTCTTTGCCTTCCCTCCATGTTGCGAAGTTTGCGGAAGGCTGCTGGCAGAGTCAGAAAACCTGATTTGTTCCTACTGTCTGCTGGAGCTTCCCCGGACTAATTTTCATACGGATGAAAATAATTCAGTAGCCATGCTTTTTTGGGGAAGAGTTAAAATTGAATATGCAAGCTCCTGGTTTTACTTTTACAAAGGAAGCCCCTTCCAACCCCTTTTACATAAGCTGAAATATAAGGGTCAGAAAGAAATTGGAATCGTTTTGGGCCGCTATTTTGCAACGGAAATACTAAAAAGCCCTTTTTGCAGTGCTGATTTAATCATCCCGGTGCCACTTCATCCCAGGAAAATAAGGAGAAGAGGTTATAATCAAAGTGAAATGATTGCTATCGGGGTAAGTGAAGTCTTCCAAAAGGAACTGATCACCCATGTTCTTATCCGCAATTCCCATACAGATACACAAACTAAAAAAAACAGGTTTGAAAGATTTTTAAATATGGATGGGAAATTTATTGTTGCTGAACCTGACATAATTCAATCAAAATCCTGCCTGCTAATCGATGATGTTATTACGACCGGTTCAACCATTGAAGCTTGTGCAACAGCATTACTGGAGGCGGGTTGCAGGGAGGTTATGGTTTTGACCCTCGCAGTTGCATAAAAAAGTCCACAGTCCACGGTCCACAGCTCATAGAAAACAGTTGACTTTGGATTTTTAAATAAATTAAATAATAATGGCATTTAAATTCGAAAAACTAAACGTTTGGAAACTTTCCCTGGAATTATCAGTTAAAATAAATGAACTGGCAAAACTACTTCCCTCCGAAGAAAAGTTTGTTATAATTCCCCAGATTAAAAGAGCGGCAGATTCTGTTTGTCTTAATATTGCGGAAGGCTCTACCGGTCAGTCAAATGCTGAATTTAATAAATTTCTGGGGTACGCAATTAGAAGTGCAATTGAAGTTGTTGCTTGTTTACATTTGTGTAAAGGAAAACAATACATTAATGAATCTACATTTTTAGACAATTATAATTTCACAGAATTAGTGATTATTAAGCTACAAGCATTGAGGAAATCATTGAGGTGAACCGTCGACTGTGGACTGTGGACTATGGACTGTGGACTGTGGACCATTAACCATCCTCTACCCCCCATCTATACCCATCCACCTCAAACCCCGCATGCTCCATCACCCTCTCAACTACTGTATTAGCTACTTCCTCTATCGTTTTTGGTTTGGAATAAAAGGAAGGAATTGCCGGAATGATTATTCCACCGGCTTCATGAACGGTAGTCATATTGCGTAAATGAATCAGGTTAAAAGGGGTTTCCCTGGGCACTAAAATTAATTTTCGTTTCTCTTTTAAGATAACATCAGCGGAACGTGACAGGAGATCATCTGAAACTCCATTAGCAATTCGCCCAAGGCTACCCATACTGCATGGGCAGATGATCAGGGTGTCGTACCTGGCGGATCCGGAGGCAAACGGAGCGCCAAAATCATTCTTTTCATAAAGCCTTGAATTAGCAGGAGGCACAAAAGGAGATTCCAGTTCATACTCCCATACTTTCCGGGCATTTTCCGATATCAGAATTCCAAGTTCAGCAATTTCATTTTTAACAGAGTCTAACGACTTAAGCAAAAGTTTAGCATAAATAGCACCACTTGCCCCGGTAATTCCCAGAATGATTTTTCTTTTATGCATATCCTACCTGAATTGATAATAAATAGTAAAATGAAATACGTTGTTCCTTTGCCCGGTATTTAAATAATAACTTTGTCCGCTGGCATGGTCTCTCATGGAAAAAATACTATGAGATCTTCTCAAACCAACAATCACATTTTCATTTAATTTATAGGATAAACCAATATCTCCGTTCAAACCAAAACGATGATAATCAGGCCGGTCATCCTGATCCATATCCCCAACTTCATCTTCTTCTTTATGAAATAAATAAACATCAGGACTGAGACCGATTTCGGCAATCAGATCTTCATAAAATTCATATTGATAAATTAAGGGAATCTCAACATAATGAATCGTCAGCTTGTAAAATGTAGGATTAAACTCCGTTTCCCTTTGAGCAGAACCCTTTTGAATATACCTGATCTCAAATTTCCAGTTCGTATTCTGAAGATGCTCTTTGCTTATAAATCCTCCCAGGCTGATTCCAAATTTATTATAACCCCCATAGGTATCACCGTCAACCTGTGAGGCTACAAATCCACCAAAGAACCCGCCTTCAAAAACCTGGGCTTCTGATAGTTGAAATGAAGCAAAGATCAAAAAAAAGGATATTAAAAACCGCATCATAAATCTGCTTTTGGATAAATATAAAAATAATCGGGTGATAAATATTCAAACACCGGTAAAAGCTCAGGATTTTAACATTTTAATAAAGGTATCAATTCCGTTTGTTGCGGTATCTTTTATAAAGCTAAACTTCCTTCGTACAGGAGAAGTTTCATTAGGATCGATCAGGAATATATCTGCATTAGGGGGTGCATAATCAATCAGACCTGCAGCCGGATAAACTGCCAGCGAAGTGCCAATTACTAATAAAATATCTGCCGATTGTACAATGGGAACGGCATCGGATATTTTTTCCACCGCTTCGCCAAACCATACTATATGAGGCCGCAGTTGTGAACCTTCCTCACAAAGATCACCCTCTTTCAATTCCCAGCCCTTCAGGTCATATACCAGGTCCGGGTTTGAAGTGGATCTGACTTTCTTTAATTCTCCATGAAGGTGTAAAACATTTGTACTGCCGGCTCTTTCATGTAAATCGTCCACATTTTGAGTAACTATTCTGACATTATATTCAGACTCCAGTTCAGCCAGGCCATAATGAGCCCGGTTGGGCTCTGCCTCATAAAGTTTTTTTCTTCTTTCATTATAAAATCTTAAAACCAATTCGCGATTAGATTCCCATGCCCCTGGGGAAGCAACTTCCGTTACATCATATTGCTCCCATAATCCTCCCATTTCCCTGAAGGTTTTCAAGCCACTTTCAGCACTGATTCCTGAACCGGATAAGACAACCAGATTTTTCATAATTTATGCAAGTTAAAACAAACAAATAATAATTAAAAAAATCCCGTGGATTCATTCTGAACTGTCATTCTGAATTTCCCAATCAACAATCACATATTCACAAATAATTCCTCTTTTAATACAGCATAATTATCCGTATTTTAGCAATTCAATTTTTATTACATGATAGACCAGGAAACCATAAACCGGATATTTGATACTGCTGATATTGTGGATGTTATCTCTGATTTTGTGCAGTTAAAAAAATCAGGTTCAAATTTTAAAGGCCTGAGTCCTTTCTCAAATGAAAAGACTCCTTCTTTTATGGTTTCTCCCTCCAAGGGGATTTTCAAGGATTTTAGTTCAGGGAAAGGTGGAAATGCAGTGGGTTTCTTAATGGAACACGAAAAGCTTTCCTATCCGGATGCTTTACGATATCTCGCCAAAAAGTACAATATCGAAATTGTAGAAAAGGAAAAAACGGAGGAGGACCTGAGGCAGGAAAATGAGCGGGAAAGTCTTATGATTGTTTCCTCCTACGCCAATAAATTTTTCCAGGAAAAACTCCATAAAAATGCTGAAGGAAAGGCCATTGGATTGAAATACCTGCAGGAAAGGGGCGTCAGGGAAAATATGATTCAAAAATTTCAGATTGGTTACAATCCGGATCAATCTGATGCTCTCTACACCGAGGCAATGAAGAATGGCTACAAAAAGGAGTTCCTTGTTAAATCCGGATTAGTTTCTGAAAGTGAAGGAAGGCATTATGATCGGTTCAGGGGCAGAATAATTTTCCCGATCCATGGTCTCTCAGGTTCTGTTATTGGCTTTGGAGGAAGGACGCTCCGTACAGATAAAAATGTGGCTAAATATGTCAATTCGCCGGAATCGGAAATTTACCACAAAAGCCGCATTTTATATGGTCTTTATTTTGCGAAAAAAAGCATCGTAAATTCCGACTGGTGTTATCTGGTGGAAGGTTATACAGACGTGATATCAATGCATCAGGCTGGAATCGAGAATGTTGTAGCATCTTCCGGTACGGCTTTAAGTGTAGAGCAAATCCGGTTAATTAAAAGGTTTTCGCAAAACATCACGATTATTTATGATGGGGATGAAGCCGGGATAAAAGCTTCCTTCAGGGGCATTGACCTGATCCTTGAAGAAGGTTTGAATGTCAAAGTATTATTATTACCCGATGGAGAAGATCCTGACTCATTTTCGAAAAAGAAAAGTTCCTCCGAATTACTGGATTATATAAAAACCAATGAAAAAGATTTTATCACCTTTAAAACCCACCTGCTTTTAAAAGATGCCATTTCAGATCCGGTAAAAAAAGCGAATCTTGTAAGTGATATTGTCCGATCCATTGCGGTAATCCCTGAAGATATAAATCGGTCGGTCTATTTAAAGGAATGCAGCACTGTGCTTAATATGGATGAGGCTGTCCTGTATTCAGAGGTCAATAAAATAAGACGGCGGAAATCAGACGCCCGATGGAAGTCAAGACCTGCCGCGGAACCCTCCATAGAAAAACAGCCTGCACAGCCCCAGGTACCTTCATTTGTAGAAGAGGTCTATTCTGAATTCGAAGAAAGAGAGATTATCTTCTTTTTACTCCGGTTTGGAAATGAAAACTTAAGTCTTGAAAATGAAGAGGATAGTATTAGTGTAGCACAATACATTATAAGGGAAATTCAAAATGACAGCCTTGAATTTGAAAATCTTGTATACAAGCAGGTTTTCGAAACGGTTCAGAAGATCCTTGAAACAGAGGATAAAATTTCAGAAAAGCATTTCATTTATCATGAAGATCCTAAGGTGCAGGAACTTGCAGTGGATGTTTATACGGATAAATATTTTATCAGTAATATGTGGAAGAGAAAAGAAGCATTTATTGAATTACCAGGCGACAATGTTGGACTCGAGGTTCCAAAATCCTTACTTGCCTATAAAAACAGGATAATTACCAAAGCCATAAAAGATGTCCATGAGAAAATGGTGACAGCTGCAAATAATAAAGATAATGAGCAGGTTATGAGTCTTCAGAAGCAGTTTATGAATCTTAAAAATATCCAGATTTTAATTTCAAAACAACTTGGGGACCGGACCATTATCAGCCTCTGATTTTTCACTTCAAAAACGGTACTTTATCCTGATCCGGGGAAAAGGGAAAATTTAATTCATTGGGTATCGAATGCTATGTTTTTAATATTATGGGCATTAAGGATAAAATGTATTCCTTATTCCTGTTTGACTTGATTGTAAGCTAATAAAAAGCTATTTTTATAGTATGTGAATTTTTCTGGATAATCCGGTTTAAGACTTTGAAACAGGTCTATTTAACAATTTCTAATTGTTTTCAATCTAAACACCTTGAACCATGAAAATAGATATATCAAAATACCTCAAAGACAGATACGATGAGTCCATCAGGAAGTATGCCTTCCCGGGACCGGTAGTAACCATTTCAAGAGAACTGGGATGTCCTGCAAAAGTGATCGCCCAGAAACTGATGGAAAAGCTAAATACCAAATATAAGCTTCCGGAAGATAAACAATGGCGGTGGATCAGTAAGGAGATTATGGAGGAGTCAGCAAAAGAATTAGGTGTGAATCTGGCTGAAATTCAATATGTATTTGAATATAAGCAACATGGAATCCTTGAGGACCTTTTATTATCTCATTCCCGGAAATTCTATAAAACAGATAGAAAAGTTAGAAATACCATTGCCAAAGTAATTCGGAATTTTGCAGAGGAAGGAAATGCCATTATCGTAGGCCGCGGGGGTGTATCTATTTGCCGGGATATTCCAAAATCCCTTCATATTCACCTGGAAGCTTCACTTGAATGGAGAGCCCTCAGAACAAGCGATAAACATAAGATGGGAATAGAAGAGGCGAAAAAGTATTGTCAGGATATTGATGACAAGAGGAAACAGTTCCGGGATTTTTTTGAAGGAAAAGGAAACGATTATACGCGTTTTGACCTGAAATTCAATTGTATGACCCTGGATATGGATGAAATCGTTGAAATGATTATGGATATCATGAAAATCCGTCATTTAATAAATTAACTCCATTAAAGCGTATTTTTTAGTGAAATAAAGATATTTAGCCTGATTTGTCCTGATGGAATTATTGATTATATTTAATCTCTCAATCCGTTTTTATGCATATCAAAAACTTCAAAATACTTACCCTGATTTTCCTGGTGTTCCTTTTGGTTTCATGTAGAAATGACACAAATAATAAAACAGATTCGGGAACTATTATAATTGAAGAGGAAATTACCCCTGCTAACGAATTGAGGGAAATTTTCTACAATATGTACCTGCCTGATGAAATGACCCGGCTCTTTGAGAGGGTAGGCGCAAATTATGATCCTGACATCATCAACTCTCCGGATAATTTTTCCCGCTATAATGAGGATAACCGGATTGCTGTGGCTATAGGCATTTATGGTGTTGATTTAGGTTACTCCCGGTTATTTGAGCAAAACCTGACCACTGCCCGCTACCTGACCACCATAGAATTATTAACTACAAAACTGGGGCTCCCCGATTCTTACTTTGAGAAGATTTATAAGAGATTTGAAAATAATATATCTAACCAGGACTCGGTTGCCAGTATCACTACTGAATTGTATCAAAAAACGGATTCGTTTTTGAAAGCTGCCGGGAAGGATTCCCAGGCTGCCCTGATAGTCATGGGAGGCTGGGTAGAAGCATTATATATTGCTTCCAAAATTCTTGAATTTAATTCCCAGAATATGGAAATTATGGATAGAATTGCAGAACAGAAATACTCACTAAACAGTCTCATTTCATTGCTTGGAAATTACCAGGATGATATTTTTGTAGCCGAGTATTATTTATTGCTTAAACGCTTGAAAAGAACATTTGATAAATTTGATATTCTCTACAAACAGGAAGATTTTGAACTGGATACCATAAACAAAAAAATCTCTACCCGAAACTTCAAGTCCGGTTTATCCCCGAAAATAGCTACCGAGATAAATCAGGTTATCAGTGAAATAAGAACATTACTAATTCTCTGATTCACTGATAATCAATTAAACAAGCCTGTTTTAACAAATATAATATCCAGTAAAAGTCCCAATAAAAATAATCCCCCAAACCTTTTATTGTATACAAATGCATTGGCACTTAAATAAAGTGGCCAGATCCCAGGTTCCAAATCGGCAGGAGCCTCGGCAGGTCTGGGTTTGGAATATAATTTTGAAGTGCTGATGTATTTTGGAATTGCCAGTAAAACCACTAAAAAACCAATGGTTATTTTGCCGGTAATCATTAAGTAAGCCACCAAGAGGTATTGTATACCCCAAATCACAATATTGGTATAACGTGAAGACTTCTCACCTAAAATTACAGGAAGAGTATAGACCCTTTTCTTTTTATCTTCGGCAAGTTTATCCGTATGTTTTCCAAATAAAACAGAAGTAGGCCCGATTGCATAGGCAAGTCCGATTAATACAGCCTCCCAGCTCCATATGGAATCTGAAACCACATAATAGGTACCTCCTATCATGAGTGGACCCCATACCAAAAGAACCGTCGGTTCTCCCAGTCCAATATACTTAAGGGGCCAGGTATAGAAAACCAGGAAAAATAATCCCGCTAGTCCCAGTACCCATGTTAAAGGTCCGGTATTCATAATCAGGTAAACCCCGGCGATTACTGCCAGGCTGAGGGTGATGAAAATATATCCGTAAAAAGAGGTCCTGCTCATCAATCCATGTTCAAGCGGTTGGGGTCCATACTGAGATCTGTAATAATTATCCTTATCAATACCCCGGCTGAAATCGATCAGATCATTGATAAGATTATTCGATGCATGAGCAAAAATAAGTCCGAGTGTGGCAACCAGAAAAAATAACCAGTCGATACTTCCATCTCTGAAAGCCAGTAATCCACCAATTACAGCCGATAGAGCTGTCAGAATAAATACCGCTGACCGGGTTGAGATTAACCATTTTGCTATCAGATCGTATGAATCCCATTCTTCTTTGGAAATTCTGGGTATTGTGCGAAGGGCTTTTGCCCATACTTTTGGTTGTATCATAGCTTCGTTTTACAGAGTAACTCAGAATTTCAATGAAAGTTCGAATAAGTATTTGTTAAAATTTAATAATCATGCCACCAAAGCATAGTTTTTGCAGTCTATATACTGAAGGGTAGTTCCCTTTACTAATTCTTACCATTCGGGATGTTTGATCCCGAGACTACTAATTGACCTGGCCATCCCGATTCTTCGGGATGGCTTTTTTTACAATAATTCTTATTTTTAGAAAAAACTTCAAATGTCGAAAGAGGAATACCTTCCGGTTCTGGATGAAAATTATAACATCATCGCTAAGGAATTACGCTCAAAATTTCATTTTAATCCGAATGGAAAGCTTCTTCATCCGGTTATTCATCTTCACCTGCTAAATTCAGAAAACCAGCTTTTTCTTCAGTTAAGGCCCATGGATAAAACGGTTCAGCCAGGCAAATGGGATACTGCTGTGGGTGGCCATGTTAGTTTTGGTGAAAGTATCGGGCAATCTTTGAACCGGGAAACAAAGGAAGAAATAGGTATTCATGTTTACAAGCCTGAAAAACTTGCAAAATACATCTGGGAAACGGAGGCCGAAAAAGAATTAGTTCACTTATTTTTTCTAAAAAGTGATGAAAAACCACAAATAAATAAAAATGAGCTGGCGGGTGGCAGATTCTGGAATATCTCCGGCATTCAGGAAAAATTGAATTCAGGAATATTTACAGAAAATTTCATTTATGAATTTAAAAGCTTTTTGGAAAAACGGTTAATACTTGCGTAGTTTCAGCTAATCTTCTTCATGATAGACATGAAATAAAAAGTTAAAATCAAGCTTTGACTGCAATATTTCTCCCAACTCAAGAATTTCCGGATCATCATATTCGTAGTGCCAGTTTACAATGACTTTGTTTTCATTGCTAATATTGGTGAGTCTCTTTAGAATTTCATAAAAAGACTTTACCGAAGCCGTATCCATATATTCAATACGAATATTTACCTGTGTTTTCACCGGTGCTTTCCTGGCATACTCCTCTACCCAACTCTCTATGGGTGCAAAGAAAAATTTGGGGTCACTGACAATGGAACAACCAGAAAAATTTAAAACTCCCGGATTTAATTCTACGGCAAGAGATTTATCAGTAGGTTTAATTAAAAGGGATTTCATATTTTATGGTTTTAGGCAATCAAAGACTATTAACAATTTAATATTTATAAAGTTGAGAATAATTATCCTTTTATTGAAATCATTCACCTATTGAATATTAAAGTTAATCAAAAAACAAAAGTCTTAACCCTGTTTTTGAATTATTTCCCTCAGATCATCCTTCATTATCATAAAAAACCCATTATCCGAATTCCATAAAAGGAAGCTTGCTCTAATCCTGTTACCACATAAACCGGGATATATAAAGGAAATTTTTTCATGTGAATTTATCCTGAAAAACTATGATTTATTACTCATACAAGGAACTTTGGTGAAAATTAATCTCAGAATAACAAATTTTTATCCTTATAACCTTAGGGTTTATCAAAGTCCGGTATCCAAACACAGTCTGAATCATATAAAAACCTTAATTTCACAATGAACAATAATGCCTCTTAAAGGAATTGAATATGGAAACCGTTGATTTTCCTTAATATTTTTTAAATTCGCTTATAAAGGCCTGGTAAATAAAGTTTTTATGATAATCATTCAGATTTCCGATTGAAAAAAAATAGTTACTTTATTTAGCTTTTTATTGTTTAGCTCTGCATTTGTTGATTATTATAATGTGATTGACAAGGCGGAGCTTTCCCCGGTAAAAAGAGTTTTAATCAAAATGTAAGCATGATCCCGTCAAAAACCAGGATTATCCTTGCAACAAATTAAGAAATTTCCGGGTCTGAATTTTATAGTGTTTTCTGATTGAGAAAACCAATAAATTACCTTATGAAGCCATTAACCGAAACAAAAAGAAACCCTATAGCTATGAAAAAATTCTTAAGAATTTTATTCATTTCCAACATCATTTTATTGCTTCCTGCTGCGGCCTTCTCTCAGGCTACCGTAGATTTTACTGCTGATCAGACTACTGTTTGTCAGGGAGCAAGCGTTGAATTTACGGATGCCACAACAGGGATTACCGGAACTCCTACATACAGCTGGGATTTTGGAGCCGGAGCAACCCCGTCAACCATAACCGGTTCAGGGCCGCATGATGTCGTGTATTCTTCTTCCGGATTAAAAACGGTTACTCTGACTGTCACAGATGACAATGGGCCTGCTTTTCTAACAAAAACAGATTATATAAATGTCAATGCAATACCCGTTGTGACATTCGGAGCATTGGCCGATGTATGTGTGGATGCTGCCGACTTTGCCCTTGCAGGCGGATCACCGGTAGGTGGTACCTATTCAGGAACAGGAGTATCAGCAGGTAACTTCTCACCAGCCACCGCAGGAACCGGTACTCATACGATTACTTATACTTACACCGATGGTAATGGCTGTATAAATTCAGCCACTTCCGATATAACAGTTAACGCTCAACCAGTAGTAACTTTTGGAGCATTGGCTG
>CBDUPM010000037.1:0-11149 GCA_965369105.1 uncultured Bacteroidales bacterium
AGAGAAATCCAAAACCAAGCAATGTATAGGAAGTGATTATATAAAGTTCTTTTTCCCGGGCAAGGGAGAAAATATTTATTTTCACAACATCCAGGTTGCTGAGACCCATCTCATTGTAATGCAAAAGGATTTCAATAACGCTAAGACCCTTTATGCCGGAAACTGAAATCATAGCTGAAGCCAGAATAAAGAAAAAACCTGTCATCCATGAAAAAAGCTTATGCCAGGGATTTAGCAATACAATAAATGTTGAAGCTGATACCGTTAATATCAAGGAGGTAACTATCCAGATGATAGAATTTAGTCTTAACAATTGAATATTATCAAGAAGATATTCCAGATCTTCATTCAGACTGGAAAAAAAACTTATAAATTCAAATCGTGTAATGATAGTGGCAATAAGGGCCAGGCCGGCGAAAATTGAAAAAATACCGGTTATTATTTCCGTACTTCTGATATTTAACTGGTCTTTTGCCATGGTCGCAAATTAATAAAATTTTATAATATTCCTTACAGTAAGTTATTTTCATTAATTTTGCAAAAGAAAATCAGGAAATGAAACATATTTTCATCATTTATTTATTAGTTTTTGTAGCGATTCTTCCTCAATTTGCCCAAAATTCATCAGAAGGAGATATTCTGAAAAAGATTCAGGAGGAAGAGTATGATAAAGGAAAAGTTCATATTTACCTTGATGAAGGGATAGAGGATAATTATATCAAACATTTATTATCTAATGTCAATCAACCGGAAGTCCTGGGATACCGGATCAGAATTTTCAGCGGATCAGGACATGATGCAAAACAAAGAGCTGTTACTGTAAGAGCCACCTTTAATTCCAAATATCCTGATGTTGATGCAGACCTGAGTTTTGATTATCCCTATTACAAAGTATACGTTGGCAATTGCAGGACCCGTGCCGAGGTGGTAAAATTATTTGAAAAAGTGGAAAAGGATTTTCCGGAATATAATCCTTTTATTACTCCCCTAATTGCTATTAATCTGGAAAAGTATAAAAGTTCAATTAATAATGAGTGATGAAATCAGACACAAGTGTGGTATTGCTTTAGTAAGATTATTGAAACCCCTTGATTATTATCAGCAAAAGTATGGAACCTGGAGATATGGCTTGCAAAAGATGTATCTGCTTATGGAAAAACAGCGGAACAGGGGACAGGATGGTGCCGGCCTGGTAAGTCTGAAATTTGATGTTCCTCCCGGGCAAAAATATTTTAACCGTCAGAGGTCAATGGAACAATCGGCGATTAATACCGTATTTGAAAAGATTTATAAGTCCTATAAAAAAGCTGAAAAGAAAAATCCGGGACTGTTTGAAGATGCCAAATGGGCTAAATTAAATTTGCCCTTTGTAGCCGAATCTTACCTTGGTCATTTGAGATACGGAACTTACGGAGGCAATAACCTGGATGCACTTCATCCTGTGATGCGTCAAAATAACTGGAAAACCAGGAACCTGGTTTTAGCAGGAAACTTTAATCTTACCAAGGTCGATGAATTGTTTGATCTGCTGGTTGCCCTCCGATACCGTGACCATACTTGAAAAAGTAGGTCATTTTTTAGACAATGCCAACCAGGAATTATTCAATAAATATAAAAGCCTTGGATACAATAATGCAGATATTTCAAAATTAATTGCAAAAAATATTGATATTGCCGGCATTCTGAGGGGAGCATCCAAACGCTGGGACGGAGGTTTTGCTATTGCAGGAATGTTCGGACATGGGGATGCTTTTGCATTAAGAGACCCTTGGGGAATAAGACCTGCATATTATTATCAGGATGAGGAGGTTGTGGTTATTGCCTCGGAAAGACCGGTAATTCAAACGGCTTTTAACCTGACCTATGATAAGGTACAGGAAATTCCTCCCGGAGCCGCTGCAATTATTAAAAAAGACGGTAAGTTTTCAATCCAGCAGATCCTGGAAGCCAAAGAACGTAAATCCTGCTCTTTTGAGAGAATATACTTTTCAAGGGGCTCAGATATTGATATATATTCTGAAAGAAAAATGCTGGGAAAACTGGCCGTTCCCCAGGTAATGAAGGCCATTGATCATGATATTGAGAATACGGTTTTTTCCTTTATTCCAAACACATCAGAATCAGCATTTTATGGAATGGTACAAGGAATTGAGGATCATATGATTAAGCAAAAATCTGATCTTATCAAGAAGAATATCGAAAAGCTGAACACGGAAGAACTTATTGAGATCATCAGTCAGAAGCCACGGGTTGAAAAGGTAGCCATTAAAGATATCAAACTGCGTACTTTCATATCCCAGGATAAAGGAAGAGATGACCTGGTGGGTCATGTATATGATATTACTTACGGAACCATAAAAAGAGGCAGTGATAAACTGGTTGTAATTGACGATTCAATTGTCAGGGGAACAACCCTGAAGCAAAGTATCCTTAAAATACTTGACCGGCTTGGACCTACAAAAATTGTGGTGGTTTCTTCTTCTCCCCAGATCCGCTATCCTGATTGTTATGGTATCGATATGGCAAAGCTGGGAGATTTTATCGCATTTAAAGCTGCCATTGAGCTTCTGAATGAAACAGGAAAAGGCTATGTTATAAATGAGGTGTATGAAAAATGTAAGAAACAGGAGAATTCTCCAAAAGAAGAATATGTAAACTATGTGAAAGAAATTTATCAGGCTTTTACACCGGAGCAAATATCTGACAAAATTGGAGAGATTCTTTCAGGGACTGACATTAATGCGGAGGTGGAAATAGTATACCAGACCATTGAAAACATGCATAAAGCCATCCCAAATGACCTGGGAGATTGGTATTTCACAGGTGATTATCCCACTCCCGGGGGAAATAAAGTGGTTTCAACTTCCTATATCAATTATATTGAAGGGGTAAATACCCGGGCTTATTGAATATCTTCCAGTTTTTCATTGGGATTATAGCTCTGTATATGCCTTTCTACTTTCTGATGATACAAATCATTAATTGTTATGAGAATGGCTGTTTCTTCAACCCCGCCAAAATATTGGTTATTTACGGTACCAAAGGTCTTCAGGGAAGGAGACAGATTCATATAGGCATTAATCAGCGGAGGAATGTTTTCTCCAAAGGCTCTTACATTTTGGGATAGAATTTTATAATCTTCCATATAATCAGATCCGGTAAATACTGCCGCCATGATCTCCCGGTCCATTTCAGTTTCAAGAGGTTCAAAAGGTTTTATCAGACCTTCGGTATCTTGAAAATGCTTCTCAAGAAAATATAAAATGAGATTCCGGGCCCTTTGATTGTAATTTTTATACATGGTGACCTTTCCGAAGAAATATTTCTTATCCGGGTGATTTATCACCAGTGTTCCCAGTCCATCCCATAAATTATCCAGAGCAAATAATGCTTTCCTTGCCCGGTTGGTAGATTGATATTTAGGTTGAACGAATGATCTCCCCAGCTCAATGGTATGTGGAAGATATTCTTCAACGAATTGATCAGAAAACTTAAAAAGTTTTGCCGTGGCAAGATTAATTTTCCCTTCGCTCAAACAATTGTCTTTATTACAAATGTGAAAGCGGTACCCGCCAAGTATTTCATTTTCAGACGGATCCCAGACAATTAATTGCTTATAGCTAAATTCACCCGTATCATAGTCATCTAAATCTATTGACTTACCTGTTCCTCCACCCGCAGCGCGAAAACTCTCTTCTCTTAAACGACCAATTTCCCGCATAACATTGGGTGAATCATGATGGTCGATGATAAATAAAAGATTGCCTGCATTATTTGTTTTTCTTATAAATTTCTCATCGGTCAGTTCTTCAAGCAATTTTTCTCTTGGAACTTCAGGGATAATCTTTTCCATTTATATCTGTATTTTCTGCAAATTTAATAAAAATTACTTTGTTTTGGGAAGCTCAGCAAGAGGATTGCTTTCCAGCTGATAAACAAGGTCTCTGATTAGCTTTGCCCATTCTACTGGTTTTTTTCCTGAATGCAGGCTGGTAGAAGCTATGGGTTTTCCAAAAACAATATTAATATGTTCGTTCCTGTGCCGGTAGGTTTCATCGGGCAGGAAAAACATTTCGATATTTGCCTTAATGCCTAAAAATTTCCTGATATTGGCAATCCTGTAAAAACGGTTGGTACATCTTCCGCTAACCCATACCGGAACGATATTCCTGTGGTGCTGTTTCGCCTTCACTACAAAGTTTTTTTTCCAGTCCAGGTCCTGTATAACTCCTTTTTTTCTCCTGCTGACCAGCCCTGCAGGGAAAGTTAATACCGGATCATTCCCTTCATAAGTCTTTTCAATGTTTTTTACCGTTTCTGATGATTGCCTGCCGTGTTTGTTAATAGGAACAAATACACCATCCATGTTTTTCATATTCATAAGAATATCGTTTGCCAGGGTTTTGATCCCTGAAAATTTTTCACCTAAAATGCTGATCAGTACCATTCCGTCAAATCCACCCAGAGGATGATTTGCAACAAATATATAACGGCCATCAGCCGATAAATTCTCAAGCCCCTTTACCGTAGTGGTAATATTAAATTCCTGAACGGAGGCTTTTGCAAATGCAAGATTGGTCTTTTCCCCATGCTTATCAAGGAAATAGTTGATGAATTCAAGATGCAATATTCTCTTTAACCAGGAATATATAAAACCGGGTATTAAGGCAGCCAGTTTAGGATTTTTATCTCTGAAAAGCTGACGGATATCAATTTTTTGAGTTTTGACGCTTTTGGGTTTCTCCTCCATTCGATTTGTATAATTGGGAAAGTAAAATTACGAAATAAAGAGAATTTTTTGATTTTCCGGGAACCTTTAGAAAGGCTTTTTTAATATAATCCGAAATGAACTTTGCAAGACGCTCAAAAAGAGAAAGATACAGAACTATACTTATTGGTAATCTAGGCAGGTTTTTCTTAATAATCGGAAAGGAATCCGGAAATTTTTTAAATCCTGCGTATTAAAAACCCTGATATAATCGGACAAAAGTTATTAACAAAGTGCAAAAAAATGGGATAAAGTGGGGTAAAGTGGGATAAAATGTATTATTTTAGCCAGTAAATTTTGCGCGAACATGATAACATTTATCGGAGACTATACCTGTAAGCTTGATTCCAAAGGAAGGATTGCTTTGCCTGCTGCCTTTAAAAGGCAGATGCAGCAAGATCTCCAGGAGGGATTCGTATTAAAGCGGGATGTGTTTGATAAATGTTTGATTCTCTATCCCATGAAAGAATGGGAAAGACAAAATCAGCTTATTAGAAGTAAAACGAATCCTTTTAATAAAGAACATAATCGGTTTTTAAGGATGTTTTTTAGTGGGACAGCTGAAATTAGTCCGGACGCAAGTAACCGGATACTCCTTCCTAAAAGACTGATGGATTATGCGGATATAAACGCAGAAGCTGTGCTTGCCGGACAGTACGGAAAGATCGAAATATGGTCGCCCGGGGATTATGAAAACTTTACAAAAGCTGATGATGATTTTGCTGAATTAGCTGAGAAAATACTGGGTGGAACATTAGATCTAAGTAATGAAGAATGATCTATCATAAACCTGTACTATTAGAAGAAAGTGTAAGCGGGCTTAACATAAATCCCAAAGGTGTCTATGCCGATTTAACTTTTGGAGGAGGAGGCCATTCACACTTGATTCTGGAAAGGCTGGGGAAGAAGGGAAAGCTTCTGGTTTTTGATCAGGATATGGATGCGCAAAAAAACGCTCCAAAAGATAGCCGTCTGATTTTCATCCATTCAAACTTCAGGTATTTGAAAAATTTTATCCGGTATTATGAAACCGGGAAGCTTGATGGTATCATAGCTGATCTGGGGATTTCCTCGCATCAGATCGATGATCCTGAAAGAGGGTTCATGCATCGGGAGGATTCTGCACTGGATATGAGAATGAATCAGTCGGGTAAACTGACTGCTGAAAAGGTGTTGAATGAATACAGTAAGGAGGAGTTGAACAGGATTTTCAGGATGTATGGCGAATTACCCGGAGCGGGAAAATTCAGCCAGCTGATTATAAAAGCAAGGCAGGAAGCAAAAATTGAAACCACAGCACAGTTAATTGAAATAATAGAGCCTGTATTGCCTTACAAGCAAAGAAATAAATATTTATCCATGCTTTTCCAGGCAATCAGAATTGAAGTAAATGATGAATTAGGAGCCCTGGTTGATTTATTGAACCAGGTAACAGAAGTTCTTGAGAAAAAAGGCAGACTGGTGGTTTTGAGTTATCATTCGCTGGAGGACAGGTTGGTAAAGAATTTTATAAGAACCGGAAATATTGAAGGGAAGCTGGAAAAGGATTTTTATGGAAATGTAATTGCACCGATGAAAGCAGTTAACCGGAAAGTCCTGGTACCGGATCAGGCGGAAATTACTGAAAATTCCAGGGCAAGAAGTGCAAAGCTTAGAATTGCAGAAATGTTATGAGAGAAGAGGAAAATAAATTAAATGATTTTATCCGTGATGAAGAACCGGAATCCTTAAAGGAGAACAGTGTTTTCAGATCACTGGTAGACGGTACATTGCTGACACGAAGAAATGTCGTCAGTCAAATGCCATTTGTCATTTTCCTTGTCATGCTCAGCCTTATTTATATCAGTAACCGTTATCATGCGGAATCATTGAGAAATAAGCAGGAAGTGTATCGGGAAGAAATAAATGAATTAAGATCCCAGGCAGTATATATTTCATCTGAATTGATGAAGCTCTCCAGGCAAACAGAAGTAGCGAAAGTAGTTGAAAGCAAAGGCCTGAATTTAAAAGAATCGATTGAACCACCCAAAAAAATAGTAAAAGCCAAACCTAAAAAGAGAAAAAAGAGTGTCCATTAAAAAAGACATATTATGGAGAGTCGGACTGATTTACATCCTTGTTGTAAGCATTGGAGTTCTGATCATTGCTAAAATTATCTGGTTACAATTTGCAGAAAAAGATAAATGGTCTGAAAATTCCAATACTGCACCGGTCAAAAAGGTTGAAATAGAGGCAGTCAGGGGCGACATCTACAGCTCGGATGGTTTATTACTGGCTGTTTCCGTACCCTATTATGATATAAGAATGGACCTGACAGTCGACAGCCTCACAAACAATATTTTTTATGATAACCTGGATGCTCTGTCCAGGGAGCTCTCCCGTTTGTTCCGGGATAAGTCTGTTCTTGAATACAAACGAATGTTAATTGGTGCAAGGGAAGCAGGCTATAAATATTACCTGGTTAAAAGAAATATATCCTATGAACAAATGCTGAAGGCAAAACAATTCCCGATTTTTAACAGGGGAAGGTATAAAGGAGGAGTTTTGTTTATTGAAAAGAGTAAAAGGGTAAAACCAAATGGTTACCTGGCATCAAGAACCATCGGATCAACCACCATGAGCGAAGCTGGAAATACGGTTGGACTGGAAGGAGCTTATGATGATATCTTAAAAGGAATTCCGGGTATCAGTCTCTTTAAACAACTGGAAGGAAATATTCCTTATCCTTTATTTGACAAAAACGAAGTGGACCCCGAGGATGGAATGGATATTATTTCAACCATCGATTTGAATATCCAGGATGTAGCTGAAAAAGCTCTCCATGAACAATTAAGAAAACATAATGCCAAAAACGGGACGGCAGTCCTGATGGAGGTGAAAACAGGGGACATTAAGGCCATTGCTAACCTGGAAAGACGTTCGAACGGAAGCTATTGGGAATCAGTTAATTTCGCTGTTGGAACCAGTACGGTTCCCGGATCTACTTTTAAAACAGCCAGTTTGATGGTGGCCATCGAGGACGGGTTGGTGGATCCCATGGATTCGGTAGATATTGGAAATGGAATTATCCACTATTCAGGTACCAAGGTTGAGGACAGCGGCAGGAAAACCCATGGAAAAATAACTGTAAAAAGAGCCTTTGAGATCTCTTCCAATGTCGGAATTACAAAAGTGATCTACGAAAATTATAATGATCAGAGGGATAAATTTATTAAAGGGCTGTACAAATTAGGTCTTAATCAGAAATTGGGAATAGAAATATTAGGTGAAGGACAACCCTTTATTAAATCCACTGATCACTCGGAATGGTCAGGAATTTCCTTACCGATGATCTCCTACGGTTATGAATTGACTCAAACTCCCCTGCAAATTCTAAGTTTTTACAACGGGATAGCCAATAAGGGAAAGGTCATGAAACCCAGGTTTGTGTCTGAAGTTAATTATCGCGGAAAGACGATTAAAAAATATCCGGTAAAAGTTTTAAATCCCAGGCTGTGCAGCGAGTCTACCATTAATAAAATGCATGAGATGCTGGTGGGCGTTGTTGAAAGGGGCACGGCTACAAACCTG
The DNA here is from genome assembly GCA_965369105.1 of uncultured Bacteroidales bacterium. Lineage (GTDB taxonomy): Bacteria > Bacteroidota > Bacteroidia > Bacteroidales > JAGLSB01. Next base: position 8,339 of record CBDUPM010000037.1, read on the forward strand.
AAAAATGAGTATTTCGAGATTGCCGGAAAAACGGGTACCGCCCAGATTCCTGATTCTGAAACCGGTTATAAAATTAAATCAAGGATTACCTACCAGGCTTCATTTGTGGGTTATTTTCCGGCTGATAATCCAAGATACAGCTGTATAGTGGTAGTAAACGCTCCCTCAAAAGATATTTATTACGGAAACCTGGTGGCAGGACCTGTTTTCAGGGAAATCGCCAATAAAATCTATGCCACCGAGCTGGATATGCACGACGAAGTCAATATTTATGATAAAGAGATTCTGGCTGAAGGCCCCTATTCAAAAAGTGGTGATTTTAAAAGTCTGAATTATGTTCTGACCCAACTAAATAAAAAGACCATTACCGACAGTGTAAAAACAACCTGGGTTTCTGCCAGATCTATGGAAGATGCTGTGAAACTGGTACCCAGAAAAACGCAATACAGATTGGTGCCAAATGTTGTGGATATGGGATTGAGTGATGCGATTTATTTACTGGAATCCGCAGGTTTAAGGGTTTCCGTTAACGGCAGAGGTACAATCAGGTCTCAATCTATTTTGCCGGGAGCCTTAATAAAAAAAGGACAGGTGATAAGGTTAAACATGAGTATTAATGAAGGTTCATGAGCGACATAAATAAAATATTGTCTGGTGTAAACTTGCTTGAGCTTCGGGGGGAGTTATCCGTTTTTCCCCGGAAAATCGCTTTTGACAGCCGGATGGTTTCGGATGGAGACATGTTTGTGGCCATTTCCGGCACCCTGGTCGATGGGCATAAATTCATTGATAATGCCATAGATGCAGGGGCAATTTATGTGGTTTGTGAACATTTACCCTTAAAACTCCGGTCAGGAGTCAGCTATATCAGGGTTGAAGACAGCCATGCGAGCCTGGGATCCATTTGTTCTGAATTTTACGATAATCCTTCTGAGAAATTAAAACTGGTTGGAATTACGGGTACCAACGGAAAAACTACCATTGCAACATTATTGTATGAAACTTTTATGTCACTGGGGTATCCATCCGGACTTATTTCAACGATAAAAGTATCCGTGAACGGGAAGGATAAACCCGCAAGTCATACCACACCCGATCCTGTTCAGTTGCAATCCGCTTTAAAGGAAATGCTGGAAACCGGATGTGAATTTGTTTTTATGGAAGTCTCATCCCATGCCATTCACCAGAAAAGGATAGCCGGACTGCATTTCCAAGGAGGGGTTTTTACCAACCTGACGCATGAACACCTCGATTATCATAAAGACTTCGCAGATTACAGGGATACCAAAAAGAAATTTTTCGATCAACTCGGTAAAAAGGCATTTGCACTTATCAATAAGGATGATAAAAACGGATCTGTCATGGTTCAGAATACCGGGGCAGCTATTCATTCCTATGGATTAAAGTCCGATTCGGAATTCAAGGCAAAACTGCTGGAGATGCATCTGGAAGGGAACCTGCTTGAGATAAACGGAAATGAATTCTGGACCCGCCTGCCAGGCAGATTTAATGCATATAACCTCCTGGCAATCTATGGAACAGGAATTCTTCTTGGAATGGCAAAAGAGGAAATGCTCCAAAAATTATCTGAACTTAAATCCGTTGAGGGGCGCTTTGAGGTAATCAAGAAAACTCATAGTCCCACCGCAATTGTGGATTATGCCCACACCCCTGATGCACTGGAAAATGTATTAAAAACTATCAGGGAAATAAAACCGGATGAAAGAATTTTTACTGTGGTGGGAGCCGGGGGAAACAGGGACAAAACCAAGAGGCCCGAAATGGCAAGAATTGCGGCTGAAAACAGTGACAAGGTTATTTTAACCTCTGATAATCCCAGAAATGAAAATCCTGAAGACATTATAGAGGATATGAAAAAGGGGCTTGATCCGGTACAAGTTAGAAAAGTCATGACTATTCTAAACAGGGAGGAAGCCATAAGAACGGCCTGCTCTTTTGCTGAAGAAAACGATATTCTGCTGGTTGCCGGAAAAGGTCATGAAACCTATCAGGAAATAAAAGGGGAAAGAACTCATTTTGATGACCGTGAGAAAATTAAGGAATTTTTAAATATATAGAATATGCTTTTTCATCTTTTCGAATATCTTGAAACACTTGATGTACCCGGTGCAGGAGTATTTCAATACATATCTTTCAGGGCTGCATTTGCTGTAATAACCTCCTTGTTTATTTCAACGGTATTCGGAAAAAACATCATTTATCTGCTTCAAAAAAACCAAATTGGGGAAAGCGTCCGGAATCTCGGACTGGAAGGTCAAATGGCAAAACAGGGAACCCCTACTATGGGTGGATTGATCATCCTGGCATCCATACTTATTCCCACTCTTTTGTTTGGGGATCTTACGAATATTTACATTCAGCTTCTTATTGTTTCAACCTGCTGGCTTGGCCTTATCGGTTTTATCGATGATTATATTAAGGTAAACAGGAAAAATAAAGAAGGATTGAGAGGAAAATTCAAGGTCCTGGGACAGGTTGGGCTGGGATTGATCGTTGGATTTACCTTATACTTTTCAGAGGATGTAATTATCAGGGAAAGAACTTTAATAAGCCAGGACCAGGCCGCAGGAATTGAAAACGTAATTGAAACGGATGATGGGGAATTCTATTTAATTGAAGATTTCAAATCGAGTACCACTACCATACCCTTCCTGAAAAATAATGAGTTTGACTATTCCTGGCTGATATGGTTCATGGGTAGCAAAGCCGTAAAATATTCATGGATTGCCTTTGTACTGGTGGTTATCTTTATTGTAACCGCTGTGTCGAATGGGGCGAATATGACAGATG
>CBDUPM010000038.1:0-11083 GCA_965369105.1 uncultured Bacteroidales bacterium
TGAAAATCCGGAAAAGTGATGTTGTGGTCCTCTGGCCCAATAGTCAAAGGAATATATTCATATCCTTTACAAACATGGAAAAATTAAATGCAATAACAGCTTCGTGAGCTTAATTGCTAATTAAAATTAGCAGCTGAAGACAAAGGACCCGCAATAGCCATATTACCAGTCCCTATCATCAGATACCTCCCAATTTTTTCTTTTCCTGCTAATTTCCTGTTCAAATTTGATTATTTTTAAATTTTATAAATTTTATATAAATAATTATCTGGTAAATATGAATATAGAAGAGTTCCGGGATCATGCTCATGAATTAGTCGATTGGATGGCAGACTATCTTTCTGAAATAGAAAAATACCCGGTAAAATCTCAATCCAAACCCGGAGAAATAAAATCATCCCTTCCGGATCAGCCTCCAATGGCAGGTGAAGATTTCAGTATCATATTTCAAGACTTTCAAAACAAAATAATGCCGGGTATTACCCATTGGCAGAGTCCTAATTTCTTTTCCTATTTCCCGGCTAATTCCTCCTACCCTTCTGTTTTAGGTGAAATGTTAACGGCAAGTCTGGGAGTTCAGGGAATGATATGGGAAACCTCTCCGGCAGCAGCTGAACTGGAGGAAATTGTATTAAACTGGCTGAAACAAATGTGTGGACTACCGGATAATTTTCATGGGGTAATCCAGGATACAGCCAGCACCTCCAGCCTGGTAGCTCTATTATCGGCCAGGGAAAAAATTACAAATTACGGAATTAACGAAAATGGTTTTTCGGATCAAAAATTCCGTATCTATTGTAGCACAGAGGCCCATTCATCGATTGAAAAAGCCGTTAAAATTGCCGGATATGGTAAAAAATCCCTGGTAAAGCTGGCAGTCGATGAAAATCTTGCTCTGGATCCTGTCAAACTGGAAAAACAAATAATAGATGATCTTTCCAATGATTATATTCCTGTTTGTGTAGTTTCAGCTCTGGGCACCACCGGAACAGCCGCGATTGACCCCATTTATGAAATTGCTGAAATCTGTAAAAAATACAATATCTGGCATCACATCGACGCTGCCTATGCCGGGTCAGCCCTGGTACTGGAAAAATACCGTCCTCTTATAAAAGGTATTGAATCTGCTGACAGTTACGTATTTAATCCTCATAAATGGATGTTCACCAACTTTGACTGTTCGGCCTATTTTGTAAAAGATAAAGAAGCATTGATTCGTAGCTTTGAGATTTTACCAGAGTATCTTAAAACAAATCAGGATAGCCAGGTAAATAATTACCGGGACTGGGGAATTCAGCTGGGAAGGCGTTTTCGGAGTCTTAAACTGTGGTTTGTCCTTCGAAGTTTTGGTGTTGACGGAATTAAGGAAAAAATCTCAGATCATATTCTATGGGCAAACTGGCTGGCCGGTGAAATAGATCAACACAAAAATTTTCAATTACATAAACCTCAGAATTTTGCTTTGGTTTGTTTTCGTCTCAACCCGGAAGCTTTTTCAAATCAAAAACTGAGGAACGATTTGAGTAAAAAATTACTGGACAGAATAAACTCAGGCGGAAAAATTTACATGTCCCATACCAAGGTAAATGGAGAATTTACTTTCAGGTTGGTTGCAGGGCAAACTTACCTTACCAAAAATCATATTGAAAAAGCCTGGAAATTAATCCGGGAACAAACAGAAAAAATGATTTATGAATTCAAATAATTGGTCACTTAATAATAAAAAAGCTGTCATTACGGGGGCAAGCAAAGGGATTGGATTTGCAATAAGCAAAGCCTTTCTGGAAATGGGCGCAGAAGTCATTATGATTGGACGCGATAAATCCATATTAAATTTAGCTGCTGATGAACTGAAAGGTTTTAAACACAAATTAGACATATTTTCATGTGATGTAAGCCAAAAGAATAGTTCTGAAATCATCAGATCGTATGTGGAATCCAAATGGGAAAGCTTGAATATTCTGGTTAATAATGTGGGTACAAACATCCGGAAAAAAGCTGTTGAATACACCGATGAAGAAGCAGAACACATTATGAACACAAATTTATATTCGGCTTTAAGAATTTCAACCGCTCTGCACCCCTTGTTGAAAAAAGGAGATCACGCAAGCCTGGTAAATATTTCTTCGGTTGCAGGATTAGCTCACTTAAAAACAGGAGTATGGTATGGAATATCAAAATCGGCCATGAATCAAATGAGCAGAAACCTGGCTGTTGAATGGGCCGATGATGGAATCAGGGTAAACTCAGTGGTTCCCTGGTATATAAACACAGAACTGGCCCGCCAGGTGCTTAAAAACCATGATTATAAAAAAGAGGTGTTAAACAGAACCCCATTGAAAAGGATAGGGAATCCTGAAGAAGTGGCCAACCTGGTTTGTTTTTTATCCATGGAAGCCTCCAGCTATATAACAGGACAAAGCATTGCGGTTGATGGAGGATTTTCAATAAATTTGTTTAGCTAAAAACGAACTAAGGCTACTTTAAAACAACGCAAACGATAAAAATTCATGAAGAGATTAATTTCAATTCTTGGACTGGCCATACTCATTTTATTTCCGGCCTTAGCCCAGGAAGTTTCTAAAAAAATCAGCCTTGAATCTATTTATAAGCAAAGGCGTTTTTACCCCTTTACCATTTCGAATATACGGTCAATGAATGATGGACTTCATTATACGATAATGAGTGAAAATAAGTATATTGAAAAACACAGTTATGAAACCGGAGATTTTGTAAATTTTTTGCTGGATCTAAGCCGCCTTGAAAATGCCGGTATAACAAATTTTTCAGGATATGAATTTAGTTCCGATGAATCTAAAATTCTCCTTACAACCGGCCGGGAAAGTATATATCGGCATAGTTATAAAGCCGACTATTTTGTTTTTGACAGAAATAGTTCAAAACTAACACCCCTTTCAGAAAACGGAAAACAGCAATTGGCCACCTTTTCACCGGATGGGAATTCCATTGCATTTGTCAGAAATAATAATGTGTTTATAAAAAATCTGGAATCAGAAACAGAAATCCAGATAACCATAGATGGAGAATACAATAAAATTATCAATGGTGCCCCGGATTGGGTATATGAAGAAGAATTTGGATTTACTAAAGCTTTTGCTTGGTCACCCGATTCAAAAAGAATAGCCTTTTACCGTTTTGATGAGACAAATGTCAGGCAATTTAATATGACCCTGTATGAATCCCTGTATCCGGAATGGTACAAATATAAATATCCAAAAGCAGGGGAGGAAAATGCAGTAGTTGAAATATGGGTTGTAAACCTTGAAGACAGAAAATTTACAAAAATAAATACAGGTAAAAATAAGGATCAATATATTCCAAGGATTAAATGGACAATGAATCCTGAAGTATTAAGTGTAGTGAGACTTAACAGGCTTCAAAACCATCTGGAAATAATACATGCCAATGCAAAAACGGGTGAATCAGAAATTGTATATTCTGAAAAAGAAGATCAATATATTTCAGAAGTATCGGATGATATGATTACTTATCTTGACAATGAGGAGGAATTTATCATTAAAAGTGAGAGGGACAATTTCAGCCATTTTTACCTTTATAATTTTATAGAGAAAACCATAAAACCCATAACTTCAGGTGAATTTGATGTTTGTTCTTTTCTGGGATTTGATAAAAAGAATTCCATTCTTTATTATACCTCACATGAAAGAGCTCCCAGGGATCTGGATATTTACAGGATTAATATCAGGAACGGGAGAAAATCCCGTCTTAGTAAAAAAACAGGATGGAATACTGCGGTTTTCAGCAATAATTTTGAATATTTCATTCATACGTATTCAAACATTAACCAGGCTCCTTTATACTCCTTAAATAATAACAAGGGGAAATTAATACGGCTTTTAGAGGATAATAATGAATTAAATGCCCGGATGAAGGAGTATGATTTTGCTCAAGCCACATTCTTTAATTTTACCACAAGCGATAATATTGAACTGGAAGGATATATGATTAAACCGAATCATTTTAATCCTGAAAATAAATATCCGGTTTTTATGTATGTCTATGGCGGACCCGAATCCCAAAACGTAAAAAATGATTTTTCATACCGGATTCCCTGGTTTCAGTATTTAGCTCAACAAGGTTATATAGTGGTCTGTGTGGATAACCGGGGAACCGATGCCCGGGGTGAAGAATTCAGGAAGTCGACTTATATGCAGCTGGGAAAACTTGAAACCATTGATCAAATTGAAGCTGCAAAATATCTCGGAAATTTACCCTATGTTGATAAAGAACGGATAGGAATTTTTGGTTGGAGCTACGGTGGATATATGAGCCTGAGCTGCCTGTTTAAAGGCCCTGAGTATTTTAAAATGGCCATTTCAGTTGCCCCGGTTACAAACTGGAGGTTTTACGACACCATTTATACCGAAAGATTTATGCGTACACCCCGGGAAAACCCCGATGGCTATGATAAGAACTCCCCCATACATTATGTGGATGGACTTAAAGGGAAATTACTGCTGGTTCATGGCATGGGAGATGATAATGTCCATTTTCAAAATTCCACGGAACTGGTTAAATCACTTGTCGATTCCGATAAGCAGTTTGAAATGCTGTTCTATCCAAATAAAAATCACAGGATAAGCGGGGGAAACACCACCTTTCATTTATATACCAGAATGACGGAGTTTGTTTTGGAGAATTTGTAGGAATTGGGTGTACATCACTCCCCCGGGAGGTTTGTATGTTGCTTCCTAATGACTATCAATCCCATAAATCATCCTTATTGAATGTTCAAGGGTAGGCATAATTTCAGTCATATACTCTTTTACCGCCTTTACACTTCCGGGGAGACAATAAATCAGACTTTTATCTATAAGTCCGGCTATACTCCTGCTTAAAGCAGCATTTGGATTGTTCATTCCGTACTTCACCCTGATCAATTCCATAATTCCCGGTAATTCGCGGGTTAACAAAACCTTCACCGTATCAGGAGTTATATCCTTCTCCCCTATTCCTGTACCTCCGGTGGTAAAAATGATGTCAAAATTATTTTCAAGGGATGATTTTATTTCTTTTTGAAGTAATTCAGATGAATCTGGTATAAGAATATTTGTCAATTCAAGTTTTCTGTAGCCGGGATTAAAAAAATCCATGAGGGCGGAACTAATCGCTGGTCCGCTTTTATCGGGGTAGATCCCTTCAAATGCACGATCGCTGAGGGTAATAATTTTAATTTTAAATGCTTTGGGAACATATTTAAAGATCATTCCTTTTTCAAGTTTCCCCTCTTTTAAAACTCTGCAAAATATTCCTTCCTTTGGCATAATACAATCTCCAATTTGTTTTCCAATTGCACAGCTTGAATGACATTTTTTACCAATTTGGGTTACTTCCAGAATTATTTTTTCATTTATAAAGCGGTCCAGGATACTGGTTTTATGAAGCTCCAATCCACTTGTGGTAATATTTTCCGCAAAAGTCCCCGGTGGAAAGGTATTTCCTGCCTTGCTTTCTGCATGCCTGATACTTTCCTCTGCCAGCAAACTTATTTGTCTGTGCCATTTACCTGCATGTGCATCATTTTCAATCCCGGAAGAATTAACTATCGCACTTTCAACCGGGATCTTAATTACACCCTTTTTCTTTGAAATATTAACAGATTTAACAATGAATTCCTGCATCTTAGATTTTTTCCTTTGAGATTAATTTCACATCACTGATTATCATTGTCTTATCAACCGCCTTGCACATATCATAGATGGTCAGCAATGCGATATTCGCAGCAGTGAGCGCCTCCATTTCCACCCCTGTTTTGCCAATACACCTGACCATGGTTTCGACCCTTACCCCATTGTTTTCTGTTTTTGCCTGAACTTCAACTTTCGTAATATTCAGGTTATGACACAGTGGGATTAAATCCGAAGTCTTCTTGGCAGCCTGGATTCCGGCTATTTCTGCTATTCGTAGAACATCTCCTTTTTTCACAAGGTTTACCTGAATTAAGTTCAAGGTTTCAGAATTTAAGCTTATAAATCCTGATGCCCGTGCAATTCTTATTTGGTCAGGTTTGTTTCCCACATCCACCATATTTGCTTTCCCTTTTGAATCCAGATGAGATAGCTTTTTCATAATTTATCCTCCTATCGCATAAAATGTATTTGCATCAGAACCAGCCCCGCACAGAGGTTTATTTTCAAGAGCCAGACGGAAAGACTCTTCTATCCCAAGGCTTCGGATATTGTAACGTAAGTTGGAATGAAGACAAGGAACCAGGTGACCATCGGAAGTTAAACGAAGCCGGTTGCATAAAGTGCAAATTCCCCCTTCACCTCCATCAACCGGGTAAAATTCGCCGGTATTCAGGTTCATTTGCCGGATTATTCTTAATTGAAGTCCTTTCATTTTACAAAAACTTCGAATTTCAAATTCATCTGTTTCATTTAATCCCGGAATTTTAACAAAATTAATTTTCACCGGTTCAAGACCAGCAGAAAGGGCAGCATCAATACCTTTCAAGGCACTATTCAGATTACCCCTTCGGGTTATATCCTTATACTTATCCGGATTTAAAGTATCTAAGCTGATATTTACCCTGTTCAGACCTGATTTCTTTAATTGGTCGGCATAGCTATCCAATAATATTCCATTGGTTGTCATTCCGATATCCCTTATTCCGGGGATATCAGAAATCATTTTAATAAGGTCTGTGATCCCTTTTCTCATTAAGGGTTCTCCACCCGTAATTCTTATTTTATTTATTCCTTTTCCTGCCCCATATTCAACAAGACGGGCGATTTCTTCAAAAGACAATATTTCCTGGTGTGGAATGAACTTAATCCCCTCTTCAGGCATACAGTATTTACATCTCAGATTACACCTGTCTGTAACCGAGATTCTCAAATAATTTATCCTTCTGTTATATTGGTCTAACATATGCTTTTTCTCCTTTTAATAATTCCAATTGATGAACAGGAAACTCAAGAATTGCATTCGCTTTTGAAAAAGCATTAATATCAGCAGATCCGTTGTAGGGGATCTTTTCAATCATCCCTGACTGATTAATTCTTACAGGTTCAAATCCCATCCTGTTGGCTTTTTTTCTTGAAAAATTATCATTGAGAATACTCAATATTCTGACCGGATTATAATTTCCCCCCATTAGTTTATAAAGAACCGGTTTTACCAGAACTTCCAATTGAACAAGGGATGATACCGGGTTCCCACTAAGCCCAAAACAATATTTATCCTTCCTTACAGCAAGGCTCATAGGATTTCCTGGTTTCATACCGGTGGAAGACCATTCAAATTTAAACCCTTCTTCTTCAAGCAATTTTGGAATTAAATCATAATCACCCATCGAAGCTCCACCTGTTACAATGATGATATCATTTTCAGATACAGCCTTCTGAAAACATTCCCTTATGGCTGAGAAATTATCTTCCATCAAACCCAGGTATTTCACCTCCATTTTCATTTGTTCAAGCTGAGAGATTAACTGCCTGGCATTACTGTTTCGAATCTGTCCCTTGCCAGGAATGAGTTCCGGCTCTACCAGTTCACTTCCCGTAGAAAACAATGAGACTCCGGGCCGTTCGGCCACTTTTATTTCAGTATATCCGTTTGCCGCCATAATGGCAATATGGGCGGCATTAATAATAACTCCATCAGGGATCAGCACATCCCCTTTTTTATAATCTTCTCCCTGGTAACAAATATTCTTTTTGGTATTTTTTCCGGTGAATTTAACCCGGGAATTGGATAAATTCTCTGCATATTCCATCATAAAAACACAGTCAGCTCCTTCAGGAACTGCTGCTCCCGTCATAATTTTGGAGCATTGCATGGACTTAAGACTTTTTTCAGGGAAATGCCCGGCAGGAATCATTTCAATAAGCTCTAATTCCTGGTTAATTTCATCCAATTTACATGCATAGCCATCCATGGCCGACTTGTCAAAAGGAGGCATATCCATATCAGCAATGATGTTTTCCCTGAGTATTCTCCCAGGGGCCTTTTCCACAGCTATTAATTCCCAGCTGCTTTTATTTTTTACATGCCTGATTATCTTGTTAATATCATCAAATTGGGACATATCTTTATTTTATAAAAATTCGGTTTTTATCAAATGAAACAGAATTCACATCAAAATTTAAATGGTTTGATTCGTTATAAACCATAACCGGATTATGGATCAGGTATTTTCTTTTTTCTCTTTCGATTTTAGTTTTAGAAACAAATAAAAATAATCCGGGAGTAATATATTGATGTAATCCGCCGGATTCACAAACAACCGGATGGTTTGAAATATCATTTCGTATAATCTCAAAACCCTCTTTTAATCCTTTCTCACCGGCCATAATAAAAAAAACCTTTTTCGCTCCCGACTGTAACATGAGAGAACTGTCTTTATGAGTGATTGACATTTCTTCTGTCACCAGATAATTTTCTGTTTTTGCAATAATTCTGCTATCTGTGGAAACAGGGTGAAAATGAGATGAGATTTTAATTCCTATAACTCCATGTGATTTTGAAAGATGTGAAATAATGGAACAGGCCAGGAAAGTTTTTCCAACATTCCGGCCATTCCCGGCAATAAGTAAAAGGTTAGGAATGTGGTTCTTTTTAGACACTGATATTTTTTCTGAAACAATCATTTATAAATTCATATTTTTTAAAACTCAATACACCTTTACCCTTAAAGCACTATCAATTTCAAACTGGCAAACAGCAAAACAAAGGATAATGCATATCGTAATGATTTCTCTGAAATCCTGTAGCTGCCCATATAAGATCCAATTACCCCTCCTGAAACACCTGCTATAACCCAGAAAAGGATATCAGGGTGAAATTCAATCCCTCCTGAAAGCTGACCACTTAATCCGGATATCGAATTCAAAAGAATGAAAGCAGCAGATGCAGCAGCTGTCTCTTTTACATTTCCCCAGCGCAATAAAAGGATGATGGGAGAGAGAATAATTCCACCCCCAATTCCGATTAATCCGCTAAAAAATCCGAGAAAAACACCTATCAGAAGTGCAAGGGAAATATTTAAATCATTTTTATCTTCCTCCCGGATTTTCGGTTTATAAATCATTCTGAAGCTGGCAAAAATCAGGAAGATTCCCAGGATAATTTTATATACATGGGGATTTATCACCAGGTAGCCACCCAGAAAGGCAAAGGGTACTGATGTTAGTAAAAAAGGAAAAACCAGTTTAATTTTGAAATGTCCGTTTTTGTAAAAAGAATATAAGGCTATTGAAGAGACAAAAATATTTAGCAAAAGGGCCGAGGGTCTCATAAACTCGGGCGAGAGTCCATATATAGCCATCAAGGCAAGGTATCCGCTGGCACCACCATGACCCACAGATGAATATAAAATGGCAATTGTAAATAATATTATTAAAAACAGATATTCTGTCATCTTTCAAATAATGTTTTAAACCATCGGAAAGAAGACAGATGGAATTCACAAACAGATCTTTTCTGTGAATTACTGTTGCTCATCTCCTTTCCAAGTCATTTCGATATTTCGAAAATCGGGAGGACAAGCCGTTTCCGGTTTATCCCATCGGTCGTATACCCTTAATTAATTGAAGCTTATACGACTCGGAGTTCAGGTTTTTACAACCTGATTATTTTATTGTTATCCTAAATTATTCCTTTTTACAAAGTAAATAAATAAATTATAAATATGATTCGAGTTTGTTTTTTAATATACTCACAAACTTTCGGATATCAGATTCTTCCGTATCAAAAGATGTCATCCACCGGACCTCTGATCTTTCTTCGTCCCAGACATAAAAGAAAAATTCATCCTGAAGGGCAGGTATTAATTCCTTTGGAATAATAGCAAAAATTCCGTTTGCCTCCACTTTTTGTGTAACCTTTATTCCCTTGATTTTTACCACCTCATCATATAATAGCTTTGCCATTTTATTTGCATGAAGGGCATTACTATGCCAGATTCCCGTCTTAATAAAGGTATCAAACTGGGCAGAAATATATCTCATCTTGGAAGATAGCTGCATGCCCTGTTTTCTCCTGAATTTAAAATCACCCGCTAATTCCTTGTTAAAGAAAATAACGGCTTCTCCATACATTAATCCGTTCTTCGTGCCACCAAAAGAGAGAACATCGATACCCACATTAGTGGTAAAGTCTTTAAAATCCAATCCCAGGGAGACTGCCGCATTACTTATTCTCGCACCATCCATGTGAACCAGCATTCCATTCTCGTGAGCATAGCCTGTAATTTTTAAAATCTCTTCCGGGGAGTAAACGGTTCCCATTTCAGTAGATTGGGTGATACTGATGACCTTTGGCTGGGCATGATGTTCATCGCCAAAGCCATGCATATATTTAGAGATTGTCTCAATTGTCAGTTTCCCATCCGGAGTTTCAACCGGTAATAACTTGCACCCGGTAAATTTTTCAGGTGCCCCGCATTCATCCTGATTAATATGGGCTGTCTCGGCACAAATTATGGAATGATAGGATTGGGTAATTGCATCCAGACCCAGAACATTAGCAGCTGTTCCTATAAAGACGAAGAATATTTCAACCTGGTCTCCAAACTCCCTTTTTAAAGTTTCGGTGGCCGATAATGTATATTCATCATTTCCGTATGCAATGGTATGTCCTTCATTAACATTTTCCAATGCCTTCAATATCTCAGGATGTACACCTGAATTATTGTCGCTTGCAAACCCTCTTTTAGCCATAATTAAAATAATTCATCATATTTTGTCCAGAATGAATCTCCCAGTCTCCAGGCTTCATTCACTGCTCTGACTCCCCATTCATTCGTATACTTTGTAAGATATTCTTTTAATTCCTTTGTTTTACCGGAATTATAGAGCTCCAGAGCTTTTTTCTCAAACTCCATTTGTTCTTCAAACAATTCTTTTTGCAAAGGATCAAAAACATCCATAACATCATGTCGGGCATCTCCCCATCTTTGAGCCGTAAGAGTGCCCAGGCGGTTAAAGGCCCACCAGGCCGACCGGGTGGTGTAACCATCTGGCCGGCCCGGAGTTTTATAAGATTCCGGTAAATCAGTAACCGAACAATATACCGGAATGTAAATGGAGGTAGCCAC
>CBDUPM010000039.1:0-11000 GCA_965369105.1 uncultured Bacteroidales bacterium
TTCAATTTATTGGTCCAGTTCATTGAGTTTAACTTCCAGCTCACCATCCATTATGAGTTTAAAACCCAGGTCATAATAGCTGAAAAATTTTACTGATTTTCCATCCGATGCAGCAGGTGTTGAAATTTGTGCCCTGATCCTGATAAATTTTGTATCCCTTATTCCATCCACTTTATCCGCATCCAGTTCTATGGTTTTGGTATAGGTAATGGGATTTTCAACTTCATCCTTGGCATTCAGGGCAGGGGAAATAAGAAAAGCTTCATCGACAAACAAAGAGTCCAGTAAAATATTATCCTTATCATCAAAATACACCTGAACATCTACGTTCATCGGAAGTCTGTTCGTAATATCCAGGCTCATGTTTAATGATTTCAATAAATCTAAGTTTTCCTCCCCAATTTCCTGAACTAAATTGAGGGTATCGGTCCTTTCCAGAGTGATACCTTGTGCACTGAAATAAAGAGGTACCAATGCTTCAAACATTACTGAAATTTCACTCGAATCGGTTACAAAATTATTAGAGGTTAAACCTGCTGGATTAGTTCTTCCTGCGACTGAATAGCTAATCTCATCAGGAAGTAAAGCGATTATATCCGAGATATTTGAGTTTGAGTTATTTATGCTAATAGGGGTGGTTTTAAAGTAACCTACCGAATCCAGGGTTTGTGCTTCAATTATATATGGATTCTCATCAAGCACAAATGTAATGGAATCATCCTTTAAGGATGAGTATGCCGACATATTTACAAGGTCAAATTCAATAGGAACCCCAACCGAACTGGCTATAAACAGGTTAAACTGTGGATTCTCAAAATAGATTTCACCTTCAAAATCAAAATCATCACCAATGGGCAGACTTAGCTTACCTCCCTGAGGATCCAGAGTATAATCACCCACATATCCGAAAACAGAATAAAAATCAAGGTTTTCAAATGTCATGGTAATCTTACATTCATCACCCGCCATAACAGGATTTCCTGAATTAATCAGCTTTAAATTATACAACAATGGTATTTTGGTAAGTCCCGGAGTAGTATTATCCAGGTACATCCAATGCCCATCCAGGTTAATGGTTTCAGTGGAGGTAAAACTTCCGCTCACATCACTGATTAAAACCTGGTGAGAAAATGGTTCCCCGTCAATGGTAAAATTTTCTGAAGTAATATCCAATATCCCGGTATGCTCAAAACTTGAAGTTACATCTATAATAAGGTTAAGGGATTTAATTTGCAGGCTATCCAGTCTTTCATTATTATCAAAGGTCCATTCTTCTTCTTTCACTTTCTCAAAAAGAACGGTATCTCCTACATTACTTGCAATCCACTGAGGATTTACGGCAATTTCTGCTTCTATATATTCTTCAATAAATACCTGGTCAGGAATATCAATTACCTGATCCTGGATAGAAAATCCTTCCAAAGTATCTGAAAATAAAACGTATAACAAACTGTCTTCATAGCGATATACAATGGAATCTTCATTTACCAGGTCAATTACATCATCAAGGCTGAGGCTGCCATACAAGAGCGGGCCGGCAAATTTGGGCTTGAGTGTTATCTCTTCAGAAATATTATTAAGGGCAAGATCATTTTTCTGGCAGGAAAATAACAGGCCTGTTCCTGTTATTGCGAGAATTATTGCCAGATTCCGAAGGTTTATTTTTTTCTTCATATTACGAAGTTATTTTTTCTTACTGTACGGAATAATTATATAAAAAGTTGTCTTTGTTACTAACTATCAGATTAAACCGGTCTTTTAAACCCGGAAAAGCTGATATGCTATATAGAGATGAACCCTTCAAAGGAAAGCCTCTATACTGGGTTCCATCTTTATTAAAGAGATATATTTCCCCTGTTTTGGTTGCAACTATTCCAATTTTTTTATCATTTGCTGAAAATTCGTATATCACAGGTGGCAATTTAATGCTTTCTGGTAAATCTCTTTTAAAAACTATATTCTTTTTATCATCAAAAACCAAAACAGTCTCTTTATCAATAAAGATAAACTCCTTTTTACTGTCTCCTGAAAAATCCTCAGCCAAAAAGTAATGATCCGGACTAAAATTATTCTCCATAAATAATTCTACTTTCTCATTAAAATAAAACTTGTAGATACTCCCCTTTTTATCACTTGCAATTACATAGGGATTCCCTTCTCCCCTGTCGTAATAAACATCATTTCCGGAAAATTGAATTTGTTGCTCAGGTTTTATTCTTTTTTTGCCTTTTCTGTCTAAAAAATAAATCTGAAATTCCTCTTTTGCAATCACATAATCTTTATCGTTCAGTTTTATATGCTGTAGTGGATTCCGTACGGGATAATCATCTGTCCTGAATTTCCAGCCACTTACCAGTTTACCTTCCTTATTATACATATAAACTCTCCTGTCAACCGCAGGAACCGGTATTCTCCAGTTTTTATTATTATCATAATCGAGAATGCTTAGTCCGGCCGTTGCTTTCTCTCTAAAACTAACCGGGAATTTTTCTACCGGATTCCCGTTTCTGTCTAATAAATAGAGCTTATTTTCGGTATTAAAAAGATATTGTAATTTGCCATTGCTGTAATAATCGACCTGGTAAATCTCTCCCAGAATAGTACCGGCCAGCTTTTGCTTCCATAAAATATTACCGGTATTACTAATTAAATAGAGATTCTGATCTAAATCCTGCAACATAATTTCCTTTGCACCATTGGTGTGATTAAGGACAATTGTGGGTTTAAAATTTGACAGGGTATCCAGTTTTCTTTTCCAAACCGTTTCGGCCCCTTCCTTTAATTCACCGGAATAATTTACAAATATTCTGAAATAATACAGGTCATCTGACCGGGTACTTTGAAAACTTATGGCATCAAACTTTTTAATTTTGCTTTTGGCCTTCTCAAATCTATCCGCTAATTCAGGTTTTAATTTATCCATCAGAAACTCAAAATAGGCCGGGGTATTAATATAGCTGAAACGGTTGGAGGAACTGGAAATATTTCCGCTTAAGGTTTTGAAATATTGGTTATTATTCAGGGTGGTTCCAAGCATATTGGAATAAATAAAATCCTTGATAAGTTTATCTGAATCCGAAAGGATCAGGATATTATTGTACACAGCAAAAAAAGGATAGCTTTTTTCTTTGTCAGGATTCACATTCAAAAAGGAAGAAAAGGAATTATCCGGAATTTTATAAATGCTGTACTCAATTTCATCTATTGAAAAGCTTACCGCTTCAGGCGGTTTATTTGCCTTAGAAAACTTACTTAAATTTTCCTTAAGAAATTCCTCTGTCGTAAAACCTGAATGAAGATCAATCAGGATTCCCTGTGAAGCCTTACCTGAGAATTTTTTAATATAAAAACAACCTTCTTCCTTCAACTGGGAAGACAAACTTTTTATAAACTCAGCACTTATATTCCTTCCATTTTCTGTGCTGAAGTCGAGAACACTTCTTCCTTTATAAAAATCAAAAATAACCGGGTCAAAGGGTAGATTTTCCAATAAAGAAAATCCCCTTTCTGCAATCTTATAATCCAGATATTGCGGACTTTCAATTCCAAAAAAACCGGTAAACCCATTGATTATAATGTTTTTGGAGTTCAATTCCACATCCAATACAGAAGATGAGTATAATTTTGACAAATTGATCTGGCTTTCTTTCTCAATAAACCCGGAAAGGAAAGAATCCAGTTCTTTATAATTCAGGAATAAATTAGCCACGGCATCGGAACCTGCCGTTGAATAGAGCCTGTCAAAAACAGGAGATTTCAGAATATGCTCCTCTGAATTCATGGTTCTGATGGCACTCTTTAACAAATCCTCAGAAGTTGAAATGGCCAGAACCCCTTTATTTTCAAAGAAACTCAAATTATTAAAAACAGGGTGATCCTTGAATTGAATGTAATAATAGTTCTGATTTTCAAATTTCTTTTTATTAATGTTATGATCCTCTCCCAGAAGCTTCAGCCATTCTTCCGTAATATGAATATCTTCCGATTTCCTTGTAAATAAAAAATGATGCTTATTCTCCAACTCGTGCAAGGAAATCAATACCTTACCACTAAATATTTTATTCAGAGAGGGATTAATATCTCTTAATGAATCCAGTTCAGCTAATTTTGAATCAATTTGAGATGCAGAATTGATAATTTCCGATAAAATTAATTCCTTATATACCGGGTTTTCTTCGATTACAATTCTTTGAAAATTCTGAAAGTCATTAATTCTTAAGTAAATACTAAAATCAGATGGGATGATCATCTCAGGATCCTGATTATAGTTGCTGCGCGTTTTTAGCCAAAACAGACCGTAGGCAATTACCACCAAAATAATGGCGACTGAGAATATGGATATTATTCTTCTGAGAATATACATGAATTACTATCTATGGTTGATCTGGCAATAATTAAATTATTAATTCTATTTTTGTCAGGTTTTTCAAAGATTCCATTTTGTGCAACCATTCACCTGATATTGGAATAATTTTTGCACCGTTTTTCTTTTACCTAAAAAAATGAAAAAGTATTTTTTAATATTTATACTCCTGCTTTCTTTATTCATTTCCGGTTCACTTAAGGCTCAGATAATTACTGTAATAAGTGAATCGACTAAAGAACCTGTCCAAAATGCTGCCCTTTTCAACGTAAGTAAAAATCTTGCTACTCTTACTGATGATGAGGGTAAAGCAAATATCAGTATTTTCAAGGAAAGTGACAGTATTTTTTTTCAACATCCCTCATTTAATCAAAAGGTGTTTTTAAAAAAGGATTTAATAAAGCTAAAGAAAGTCCTCCTTTCAAAACGAATTATTTTAATAGATGAATTTGTGATCTCTGCATCCAAAAGCAGGGAAAATAAAAAAGATGTAGCTTACCAGGTAGATATTCTGAATAACAATCATCTGGAAGAACATACTGCTGCAACAGCGGCAGATATTTTGACTTCTTCCGGAAATCTTATAATCCAGAAAACCCAGGGTGGTGGCGGAAGTCCTATTCTCAGGGGTTTTGAAGCAAACCGGATTCTTTTAGTAGTAGACGGGGTACGAATGAATAATGCCATTTACAGGAGTGGACATCTCCAAAATGCGATAACTCTTGATAATTCTGTTTTAGACCGTGTGGAAGTAACCTTTGGTCCCACATCACTTATTTATGGTAGTGATGCACTGGGAGGGGTAATTCATTATTATACGCGTGATCCTGAATTAAGTGAAAAGGAGAAAAAAAATAATTTTAATGCAAAAGTTTTTACCCGATATTCAACTGCCAATAATGGAAAAATGGCCCACATTAGCCTGAATAATGGATTCAAAAAGATAGGTTTTCTGAGTTCCGTCAGTTACAAGGACCTGGGTGACATTAAAATGGGAGACTTTAAAAATCCTTTTTATGGTGATTTTGGAGAACTTAAACATTATGTTGCCCAGGTAGACAGAAGAGACACTACCCTTAATAATCCGGATCCATATCTTCAATTAAATACCGGCTATTCACAAATAGACATCCTGCAAAAAGTAAAATATTCGGCATCCCCTTATTACGATTGGATTTTAAACTTACAGTATTCAACTTCTTCTGAAATTGACCGGCTCGATAAGTTGAATGATTATGACGGAAATAATCTGAAATATGCAGAATATTATTACGGGCCTCAAAACAGGTTAATGACTTCATTGAAGTCGGTCGTCAAAAAAGATAATATTCTATTCACGAATATGACCAGTATTCTTGCCTATCAAAAAATTGATGAGGACAGGGTCAGTCGTAAATTTAATGTAGATGAAAGACTCACCCAGGAAGAGGATGTAAATGTTTTTAGCTTTAATATAGATTTCCTTAAACTCCTGAATAATCATAATCGTTTAAATTATGGTCTTGAAGCAACACATAATATAGTTCATTCCGATGCCTGGTATGAAAATAAAATGGACCTGGCTAAAACCCCGGCTGAAACCAGGTACCCAGAAGGGGGAAGTAATACCTGGTCGTTTTCAGGATATGGAAATTATAAATGGTTTAGCAATGAAAAATTTGTTTTTTCCTCCGGACTCCGGTATAATTTTGGAAAGTATAAATCGGAATTTTATCCCGAAAACGCCCTGCCTTATAACAGTATTAAATTCAGTAACGGGGCGCTTACAGGTGCATTGAGCATGGTGTACAATCCTGGAAAATCCTGGAAAATTACTACCATTGCTTCCACAGGATTCCGTAACCCCAATGTAGATGATTATGGAAAAATACGAGCTAAAGATAATTTTATCACCGTTCCTAATCCTGATTTAAGTCCTGAATACACCTATAATTTTGAGCTGGGAATTTCAAAGACCCTTGAAGGTTATATTCAACTGAACGCTACCGGATTCTATACTCTCCTTTCAAATGCCATTGTAAGAACTGATTTCAAACTAAATGGGGCGGACAGCCTGGAATTTGACGGGGATAATTATAAAATAATCACAAACTCCAATACTGGCAGTGCTTATATTAGAGGGATCTCCCTGAACGTAATTTCAGATCTCAACACTAACCTGAGTTTCCGGAGCACCCTGAACCTTATTAAAGGTTATAATATAACAGATGATGTTCCAATGGGTCATATTCCCCCCATATTTGGCAGGACTTCCATCCGGTATAACATTAAAAATAATATTACAGAAGTCTTTGTGGATTATAATGGCTGGAAAGATCTGGATGACATGTCACCCTATGGTGAAGACAATGAAACAGAAGCAACCGAATATGGATGGCCGGGATGGTATACGGTAAATCTCCGGACAACTTTTCAATTGAGTAAATTATTACAATTACAATTAGGGATTGAAAACATTTTTGATAGTTTTTATAAACCCTTTGCCAGTGGAGTGGTAGCTCCGGGACGAAATTTCATTTTGACTTTAAGGGCAAATATAAAATAGACATGGCTCTTTTCAAATCTTCCCGGGTTGCTGCATTAAAACTGAATCACCGATTTACTTCATTTTAAAAATGAATCCGGATTTATCCATTTTACTGAGAAAATCTGAATACTTTACTTGCAGTCAAATTCCGGTTTTTATACCTTAGCCCTCATGGAAAAAACAGAACTTCAAATTCATGATAGCTGGAAGAAAATCCTGCTGGAAGAATTCGAAAAGGAATACTTTCTGGAATTGAAAGACTTTCTTTTGGAAGAAAAAAAAACTTATAACATCTATCCTCACGGATCAAAAATATTCAATGCTTTTAACCAAACTCCCTTCGATCTGGTTAAAATAGTTGTTATTGGACAGGATCCCTATCATGGTTCCGGACAAGCACACGGATTAAGTTTCTCTGTTCCCTTTGGTATTAAACCTCCTCCCTCACTTGTAAATATATTTAAGGAAATCTCCTCCGATCTTCAGCTCCCTTTCCCAAATCATGGAAACCTGGAATACTGGGCCATGCAGGGAGTATTACTTTTAAATGCAACTTTAACCGTAAGAGCGAACCAGGCAGGTTCTCACCAGGGAAAAGGTTGGGAAATTTTTACCGATACCGTAATTCAAAAGCTTTCGGAAAACAGGAAGGGAATTATTTTCTTGCTGTGGGGAAAGTTTGCCCAGGAAAAAGCCAAACTGATTGATAAGGAAAAACATCATATTCTTGAAGCCCCACATCCATCACCTTTCTCTGCCCGAACCGGTTTTTTTGGGTGTAAGCATTTTTCAAAATCGAATGAGTTATTAACTCAAATGGGCGAAACCCCAATTGACTGGAGAGTACCAGACCTGTTATAAGCTATAAAAATCAAGCTGCTATCAATTTGCACCTGTAAAAATACTTTTATTAAACTCTTATAATTCAATTGTTTAAAGGAGAAATTAATGGATTTAACTGACAGAATCGTATTTTGGCACCGTATTTGCTTTTTAACAAGTAACAGTTCATCCAATAATATACCTGATACTTTTCAGGGACAGCCGGATTCTTTTAGAGTCCGGTTTTATTTGATCCGGACTTAACCAATAAGTATTTTGATATCTTTTTTCAGTGAAGCTGAAATTGAATTAAAAGCCTAAAAACTTTTAAAACCAATAATTTCTCTGACATCTTTTAATGTTTTTGAAGCGCTTGCCCTTGCCTTCTCTGTTCCCATTTTTACAACTTTTGCCAGATAGTCATTATCATTTACAATTTCATTTATTCTTTCCCTAAGGGGTTGGGTAAAGCTAATTATATCTTCAGCCAGTTGTTTTTTCATATCACCATACCGGATGCTGCAATTATTATAAGCTTCTAAAAAGTTTTCATAGGTTGAATGATCTGACATAAGCTCCATCATAAAAAATAAATTTTTGATGGGTTCCGTCATTTCCTGATTGGGAGCAGTGGGTCCGGAATCAGTAACAGCCCGCATAACTTTCTTTCGTATAGAAGACGGATCTTCAGCCAGATAAATTCCATTCCCGTCTGATTTTCCCATTTTACCAGTTCCGTCAAGACCGGGAACTTTGATAAGCTCTTTTCCAAAATTAAAGGGCTCAGGCATATTAAAATATTCAACCCCGTACATGTGATTAAACCTTTTGGCAAATTTACGGGTCATTTCCAGGTTTTGTTCCTGATCTTTTCCAACCGGTACTTTGTGTGCATTATGAATGATTATATCCGTTGCCATCAGCACCGGATATGTCAATAATCCGGCATTGACATTATCAGGTTGATTCCGGATTTTATCCTTAAAAGTGGTTGTCCGCTCCAATTCACCTACATAAGAATTCATATTCATTAATAAATATAATTCAGGGATTTCAGGCACATCACTTTGAATATAAAGGGTGGCTGTTTCAGGATCTATCCCGGCAGCCAAATACTCTGCAAGGACCTGTTTTACACTATTATGCAGATTTTCCGGTTTCGGATGGGTGGTGAGTGAATGAAAATCGGCAACAAAAAAATAGCAATTATACTCATGCTGCATTTTTACAAAATTCTGTACTGCACCAAAATAATTACCCAGATGTAAATTTCCCGTAGACCGTATTCCACTTAAAACTGTTTCCATAGTGTTCTCAACTTAGTGTTTATCTGTTTTTACCCCGGGTATATCAAACCCGGAATAAGAAAAGCCCTTATATTTATTAGATTTTCGCTACAAAATTATAAAAACAAATCACAAATGTTCCTGATTGTATAAAATTATATTTTGTTAATGAAGGATATGAGATTATACCTTTACCTCCGGGAAAAAAACTTACTTTTGTCCATGCAACGTTAAACCGGAATTGCGGGTCCAATTTAAACCCTGGCACGACTAAAAATAAAATCCAATGGAATCTACACGTCAAAAAAAAGTCGCAAGATTGCTTCAGAAAGAGTTAGGAGATATTTTCCAAAAGAAGGGAAAGGAATTTGGCGGAAAAATGATAACCATAACCGTCATTCGTATGAGTCCTGATCTGAGTATAGCAAAAGTATACCTGAGCATTTTTCCTTCTGAAAAGAATGAAAATACAAGCCTGGAATTAATAAAAACAAAATCTTCGCAAATAAGATATGAATTGGCCAGGAAGGTTAAAAATCAACTAAGAATTGTACCTGAGCTAAGTTTTTTTGTGGATGACAGTTTAGATTATATAGATAATATTGAAGAACTTTTGAAGAAATAAAGAAATGCAATACGACCCCATTAAAAGAAGCCTTGGCAATGTTTTTAACAAACGCCCATTTCTAAGAGTTAGTTTTTATAAAATGCTCGACCTCTTATTACTGAGAGCATGGCATATTAAAAAGGAGATCCGAAAATTAAAAGGTTTTGAAAAGGAAGGGGGTTATTTCCTGGATGCAGGCTCCGGCTTTGGGCAATACACACATTTTCTTGCCCGCAAGTTTAAACATGCAAGGATAGATGCCGTTGATGTGAAAGAAGAACAAATTGATGATTGTAATCAATTTTTTAAAAAAGTAAAACTTTCAGACCGGGTGAATTTCGAAATCGGAGACCTGACAAAATATGTTGCTTCAGAAAAATATAATTTGATCCTGTCGGTCGATGTAATGGAACATATTGAAGAAGACGTACTGGTTTTTAAAAATTTCTATAAATCCTTAAAAAAGGAAGGTGTTTTATTAATTTCTACTCCTTCCGATCAGGGAGGTTCAGATGTACATGATCATGATGATCATTCATTTATTGATGAACATGTTCGTGATGGCTACAATATGGATGAAATTAAAAGCAAACTCGAAAAAGCAGGTTTTACTAACATTCTAACCTGGTATTCTTATGGAAATCCCGGCAAGATATCCTGGAGATTATCAATGAAATATCCTATTAGCATTCTGAATATAAGTAAATTATTTTTTATCCTTCTTCCCTTTTATTATTTGTTAACCTTTCCTTTTTGCCTTTTATTAAACTACCTGGATGTTAGAATGAATCATAAAACAGGAACCGGACTGATCGTTAAAGCGGTTAAATAAAAATAAATGAATTTCCCACTATACATAGCAAGGAGATATTTATTTGCAAAAAAGAAAAGAAGTGCCATAAATATCATATCATTTATTTCAGTTCTGGGAGTAGCGGTAGGTGTTACTGCACTTGTTGTGGTTTTGTCTGTTTTCAATGGTTTTGACCAGGTTATCAGATCTTTGATTAATTCTTTTGATCCGGATATTAAAATAGAATTGGTTGAGGGTAAAACTTTTCTTCCTGAAGAGGCCCATATGAATGATATCACCAGCCTGCCGGGAGTAGAGGCTGTCGCTGAAATATTCGAAGAAAATTCATTAGTCCGTTACGATGAAAGACAATTCATCGCCACACTTAAAGGAGTGGATGAAAATTTTATAAAAATCACCGGTGTGGATACCATGATGCGTGAAGGTGATTTTATTCTGAAGGATGATAAAAGATCATTTGCGGTGGTAGGACAAGGGGTTGCCTACTCTTTAAGAATAGGACTTAGCTTTATCCAGCCTTTAGTGTTTTATGCACCCAGAAGGACAGGAGAAATAAGCATGGTAAATCCAATGAACTCCTT
>CBDUPM010000040.1:0-10975 GCA_965369105.1 uncultured Bacteroidales bacterium
GCTGAGAAAACTCCACATTTGATTTTTAAGGAAGAAGTGGATCCCAAAGTGGGACTGCTTCCATTCCAGGCACGCCGGGTGGCATTCAACCTGGGACTTTCGGGTAAGGCCTTTAAAGAAATGGTCAGGTTTACCTCAGCTCTTTATAAAGCCTACGAAGCTTCTGACGCTTCCCTGTTTGAAATAAATCCGGTTTTCAAAACTTCTGATGATCTGGTTCTTGCGGCTGATGCAAAAGTAAACCTGGATGATAATGCTCTTTTCCGTCATCGCGATTATGCTGAAATGAGAGATCTTTCAGAGGAAGATCCTGCCGAAGTGGAGGCTGGAAAACATGACTTGAATTTTGTAAAACTTGATGGGAATGTAGGGTGCATGGTCAATGGTGCCGGGCTGGCTATGGCAACCATGGATATCATTAAACTTTCAGGTGGCGATCCGGCTAATTTTCTGGATGTGGGAGGTACCGCAAATGCCGAAACTGTTGAAGCCGGTTTCAGGATTATATTAAAGGATCCAAATGTGAAAGCCATTCTTATCAATATTTTTGGCGGAATTGTTCGTTGCGACAGGGTAGCCCAGGGGGTTGTGGACGCATACAACAAAATCGGAAATATTTCAATTCCTGTTATCGTACGCCTTCAGGGAACCAATGCAGAAGAAGGGAAAAAGCTTATTGATGAATCGGGATTGAAAGTTTATTCCGCTATTACCCTAAAAGAAGCTGCAGATCTGGTAAAAGAACTGGTTTAATTTTTTATTAATACAGACTCTTTGCTTTATAATGCTTTCCTTCTTACAGGCATTGTCATACATCTTGCTCCGCCCCCACCGCGGGCAAGCTCCGATCCATCGATAGTAATCACATATTTTTCATAATCAGATGGATGAATACTTCCGGAAACAATATCTTTTGCTTTAAGAATTTCAAATCCTTTGTTATTCATCTCCTCAAGGGTATGAACATTTCTTGCATATCCTATAACTTTCCCTGGGCCCAAAGCAACAAAATTAGCCCCACTATGCCATTGTTCCCGTTCCTGTATCATTTGGTCTTTTCTGCCCCCGCAAAATACGGGTTCCAGATCCATTCCCAGTTTTTTAAGTACAGAAGGGATATTTTTAACCGATTCTATGGACGCCACATTTCCATTATCCAGTTTGATGTGAATCGTTTCGTACTTGTTTGGCCTTAATATTAATGGCTCATAAATCATACACTTATCCCGGTCAAGCATAGTGAATACCATATCGAGATGAATAAAAGACTCAGGTTTTGAGGGTAACATCTGCACAATCAGATGCCTGACATCTTTTTTTTGTCTCAATCGGTTCAAAATAAAATCAATTCCCTGTGAACTTGTCCTTAATCCTATTCCGGCCAGAAGAATATCATCCCTTGCAATGACCAAATCACCTCCTTCCATAATGGTGGTGGAAATATCTTCATTTGTAGAATGAACATTAATAGTAGGGCTTTCAAAAACGGGATGATTTTCAAATATAGTTTGCATGATCAGAGACTCTCTTTCCCTGACCCTGTTTGCCATATTAGAGATCAGCATTTTATCATAAAGAGCCACCGCGCTGTCACGGGTAAAAAAGAAATTATGCAATGGACGTAATGAGAAATTATTCTCGCTCAGGAAATTCGTTAAGCTGCTTCTTATAAGAGGAACCCCCTCAATTAATTGCGTGGCAAGAACCGAATTACTTAATTCATTTAAGTCCTCAACCAGTTTGTTTCTGCATTCATTTCCACAGACTCTCTGAATAAGATTGGATTTCACCCCGGGGATTTCCAAAACCTCTCTTAATAAATCCACAACATAAAATGTTTTTGTAATCTTCTCCAGAACAGAACTCAGCTGCAAATATTCTTTTCTTGCTACGGATAGATTCAGGATGTCAGAATACAATGCGCGCTCCGCATTTAGCGGGGTCATATTTTCTACTTCCGGGCCAGGAGTATGCAGGACAACCGCCTCAAGATCACCTATTTCTGAATAGACGCCGATTTCTATTTTATTCATTATGTATTTTAATTAGATATTCAAAGATAGTCAGAACAACTCAATAGCATAGATAAAATGAATGAATAATTGTCAGTTAATAATCCAGTTGAATTCATTCTAAGAAAGGGGAAGTTTAAAAAAACAGATAAAATCAGGAAGGTAAAACCTGTGCATTTAATTAGTCCCCAAAACCTATTTTTTTATGGGTTCCGTCACAAAAAGGTTTATTTTGAGATCCTCCACACCGGCATAGGTAAACTGTTTTATCCGTATCAATTACTTTTCCGTCTGTTCCTGTAATTTCAAAACTACCACTAAGCTCCAGGGGACCTCCGGAGAATACTTTAAATTTAGCTTTTTCCATAATCTTTTTTAGTGTTATTACTCAACATCATCCAAAAATCCAACCTTACGATGTGTTCCGTCACAAAATGGCTGACTATTTGAATTTCCACATCTGCAGAAAGAGGTCATAATCATAGGTTTAAGCTGATTCCCATCGCCATCTTCTATTTCAAATTCTCCTTCCACCAGCATAGGTCCATTTTTCATTATGGTAACTTTACCCCTGGGTTTATCCTCCTCCACTCCATGAAGAGTAGCCGGATTTATCTCAGTTGATGGATCCTGGTTAACATCCGGAACATCTTCAATATCCTTATTATACTTCCAGGTGATGGCCTGGGTTGGACACTTATTGGTAACCGCAATTATTTCATCAGTTGAAGCTCCGTTCATGTTTACCCAGGGCCGGTTTCTGGGATTATAAACTTCAATTAATTCACGGAAACAAGTAGTGGCATGTATGCATTTTGAAGGCTTCCAATAAACTGTTATTTCACCATTTGTATATTGTCGGTCATTAGGATTACTCATATTCTGCAATAAAATTTAGTCATCGTTATTTAATACTACAAATTAAAGCCTTAATATGTTTAAACCAAAATACAACAGATAAGATTTTAGCATTTAGGAATAAATTCAAAAAAAAGAATAAACCGGCTTTTTTATTTGCTATTACATACTTCTATCAATACTGCTAAAGAGAATAAAACCCTTGGATGGAAGTTCCCTTATCAATTTGACAATGCATAATGATATCATTTTTTTATCATAAAAGGGTAAAAAAAGGCATTATCTTTGAGCATAACTATTCTGAATGTTTTGCGTTATTTAGAAATGAGATTGATCAGATTCATATTTATAGTATTTATATTAAACTTCGCTTCACAGGTTCATGGACAAACTTTCCAGTCGGGAGATTCAACATTTTCTGTAATGAAGGCCCTGATTATTGGAAAAGATACCCTGCTTGTAAGTGATATTCCCGAATTAAAGGTTTATCCTCAAAGGCAATTTAAAAACCGTTTCCAGTACTGGAAATACAGACGCTTAATCAGAAATGTAAAAGCGGCATATCCCTATGCTAAAATTGCTGCAGAGAAGTTAAAGGAATTGGATCAGCGACTTGCCAGTATGCCTTCCGAAAGAAGACAAAAAGCATATATTAAAACGGCAGAAAAAGAAATCAGAGAGGAATTTGAAGATGAAGTGGTTCATCTTACCATAAGCCAGGGAAGGATATTAATCAAACTGATTGACCGCGAAGTCGGGGATACCACTTTCGAAGTACTGAAAGATATAAAAGGCAGTGTTTCTGCAGTTTTCTGGCAGGCAATTGCCCGGGTATTCGGATCTAATTTAAAATCAGAATACGATGCTGAGGGGGAAGATAAGATGATAGAAGAAATTATCAGAATGATAGACCAGGGATTATTATGATCATCCCTGGCCCGGATTCAATGAAACAAGAAATTTCTTCTTTAATCCCTTACATCTCCATCATTTTCTTCACAATATTTTCGGCTCCTTCTCCTATCTGGGCAATTGAAGCATCAAGCATATAACAGGGAGTGGTTACCAATTTATACTTTTTGTCAATAACCAGCTCTCCATGATTTGTTGAAACATGCCTGGAACCGGTTGTTTCAACTGCCCTGGCATCATTTGGATCGGCACCGATGGTAATT
Source organism: uncultured Bacteroidales bacterium (assembly GCA_965369105.1). Classification (GTDB taxonomy): domain Bacteria; phylum Bacteroidota; class Bacteroidia; order Bacteroidales; genus JAGLSB01. The sequence continues at coordinate 4,046 of CBDUPM010000040.1, forward strand.
TCCACATCCTCCAGAACTTTGGCAAATAAAACCGGTGAAATACATAATGCTCCAAGAACCAATCCGGCACTAACAGCCTCCCTGATCACTTTTTGGACTTCATCATGTACTTTTCCTTCCGGACCATTAAAAGCCCAATCGGAGAGATTTTTAGCCGCCCCGAAACCACCCGGAAACAAGAGAGCATCAAAGTCATTTACCCTAAGTTCAGATAGGGCCTTTATATTCCCCCTGGCAATCCTTGCCGCCTCAATCAAAACATTCCTTTTTTCAGGCATTTCCTCTCCTGTTAAATGGTTCACTACATGAAACTGCTCCATATCGGGTGCAAAAATTTCATAGCTGCCTCCATTTTTTGATATAGAATATAAGCTCAATGTTGCTTCGTGTATCTCTGCTCCATCAAATACACCGCATCCTGAGAGTATTACGGCAAATTTTTTTCTGCTTGTCATGCTTACTGTTTTTGGTTTGATACAATTTATTGAAAAATTGATCTTTAGGCAAGATGAATAAGATTTTTTTTTGGGATTGCATAAATAAACTGAATTGCAATTTTAACTAATTCTTTGATATAAAAGGCTTTATTATATTTTTTGGACTTACTGAAAAGCAAAGCGCCAGGTATAGAATTCTTTTCGTGAAAGCATGTAGCACAATGATCTTCCAAAAACTAAAAATCTTGCGATCCTTGCAAATTCTTCCCTTAGGTCGGGGTATAATGGCCTTTTATGACTGTTTCCATAAGGCCCAGTTGCCTGAAATTTCTGATTTTATCATTCGAAACGAAACCAATCCAGACTTACCAGGTCTCCTTCACTTCCATGGAATTGAAAATACAAACCGTGAGCACCTTTGAGCTTTTCAATATCCACACTCACCGTTTGCCACATTTTTTCGCCTTCACCGGCCTCAACACTTAATCCAGCGATCTTCCTGTGCCAGGGTTTGTCAATATTTACGGAAATGTCACAACTGGTTTTTCCGGGTGCAAGCCGCAGTACCAGCTTTTTTTCCTCCCCTGTAAAATCAATATAGCGGTATAAAGCTTTATCTCCATTATTAATTTGCGTCAGTTCTTCCTGGTATGGACTAAAACTCTGTATCTTCAGGTTTCCATGAAGAATGCAGGCCTGTTCCGCTTCCACCTTTTGAAAAGCAGGGATAGGACCTGAGATTCCCTGGGAGGTCATTTCTACCTCATCAATAGTACCGTCTTCATTAAAAAAAATGGGCTCCGCGCAAATCCTTCTCATTTTGTCGGAACCATGAGAATTCCGGTGATAAAATACATACCACTGATCCCTGAACTCAACAACAGACCCATGATTATTCCAGGTACCCGGATGACATTCATCATTATCAATAAGTACACCCCTGTAAGTATAAGGCCCCATGGGGGTTTTGCTTGTAGCATAACCCAGGCAGGTCGGCTTTTCACCTCTGCTGATATCTGCGAAAATCAGGTAATATAAATCCTTTCTTTTGGTCATAAATGCACCTTCATGAAAAAAATGTTGCTTTTCTGTCAGGACATCCACTTTGATGGAGCTGGTATCAATTTCCCTCATGCTTTCTTTCATTCTGGCCATCTTCAAACTAAACTGACCCCATAAATAATAAGCCTGTCCATCGCTGTCGGTAAATATGGAAGGATCAATTTCCTGGTACTTTCCAACATTCAGTAGCTGCCCGTTTACAAAGGGGCCCGCAGGACTGGTTGATACAGCCACCCCTTCTGCCTGGGTGGATGAAGGTTGACAGTAATAAAGATAAAAAGTATCGTTTCTGAATCCACAATCAGGGGCAAACAAAAGTTCATTATTATAGCTGACTTCATCCTTTTCTCCAACTGATGAAAATACATCCTCATGGATTATCCATGTTTTCAAATCTGAAGTTTCGATAACATGATGTCTCTTCGAGCACCAATAATCATCACTTTCATCCAATGAACCATAGATATATAATTTTCCATTAAACACCTTTGCAGAAGGATCGGGGAAATATACACCCGCAGGGGTAAGCGGATTCTGGGCAGAACTTATAAGGTAAAAACTTAAAATAAAAACCGGGAGAAAAAATTTTTTCATTTTAAATGGAAATATTTTACAGGTTTAAACATTTTGCGGTACAGGCTTTTTTGGATAAAAAATAAAATTTGTATAATGATCAATTTCACCAAATGATACCGATACAGGCTTGCTTTGTTTATCCAGAACAAAGAAATCATAGGACAAGTGATCAAACAATTTGAAAACTTCCTTCCTTTCATCTAAATCCTTGGTAACACTGGACGAAACCTCCACCATCAAAATGGGCTGGTGTTTTTGAATTGTTTTTTGCATCCCACGTATAGCAGGAATTTCAGCTCCTTCAATGTCAATCTTTATCATACTGATGTTTCCTGTATCATTGTTTTCAAGGTATTTATCAAGCCGGATTGCTTCTGCTTCCTGTATTTTACCAGATTCCGTATCATGGTGTTTTATACTCGACATTCCAAGATTCTCCTGGCTTGCGATAAAAAAACTGAGAGTTGTTTCCTTGCTGTAGATAGCTTTCCGTTCCAATTTAATATTCTTAAATCCATTTAATAATATATTCTCTTCCAGACGATCCGCTACAATTGTTATCGGTTCAAAAGCAATAACCCTTCCATTAGGCCCAAGCTCCCTTGCGGCAACCAGGGAAAAACAACCCACATTTGCACCTACATCGATGAAAGTATCCCCGGGATTCAAATTTTTCTTAAGGAACTGAATGTTTACCGGATCATAAACCCCGAAGAAAAAAACATTTTGCTGAATCCATTCATCCAGGTCCAGTTTCATTTTCAGGTTTTCATCATAAGAGGAAATTAGGCTTAGTCCTTTAAATAAATTTTTAGATTTAAATAAGCGTTTATAAAAACCAAAATAAAATTTACGGAAATATCTGATCCGGAAAAAAAATCTGAAAATGTAGGCAATAACTATCATGAGCGCGATATAAAAAACCCAAATTAGAATGAACACTCGAAAGTAATGAATTTCTATCTACAGGCCATTTCAAAATAAATCACTTTTGTAATTATTTTATCCAATGGTCAATTTTTAATTATTTGTAAATCAAAAGGTCAATAATATGTTAATTTATCATTATACCTGCCTGTTTTTTGCTAATTTATCTATTTTCTTTTGTATTTTTGCAGGCTGAAAAACTGCAATTCCATTTCCAGGTTCCATTTGCGAATACTGATTTCTCAATTTGGATTTGCAGGTGTAAGATAAATAAACTTAAAAACATAATAAATTGGCAGGAAAAACTCTTTTCGACAAAGTATGGGATTCCCATGTAGTAGATGAAATAAAGGATGGTCCCAGTGTATTGTATATCGATAAACATCTGATCCATGAAGTAACAAGTCCGCAAGCTTTTGCAGGTCTTGAAGCAAGGGGATTAAAGGTATTTCGTCCTGAAAATACAGTTGCCACCCCCGACCACAATGTTCCGACCATTGATCAGCATCTTACGATCAAGGATGAGCTTTCAAGGTTCCAGGTAAATAAACTTACAGAGAATTGTGAAAAGAATGGCATAACACTTTACGGACTGAATCATCCCTACCAGGGAATTGTTCATGTTATCGGACCTGAGTTGGGAATTACTCAGCCTGGAATGACTATGGTATGTGGCGACAGTCATACCTCTACTCACGGGGCATTTGGAAGTGTTGCCTTTGGTATTGGAACCAGTGAAGTGGAAATGGTACTTGCCACCCAGTGCATTCTTCAGCCCAAACCCAAAAAAATGAGGATAAATGTTGAAGGTGAACTATCTGAAGGAGTTACCGCAAAGGATATAATTCTGTATGTCATTTCAAAAATAACAACCAGCGGGGGAACCGGTTATTTCATTGAATATGCCGGTTCAGCCATCCGATCCCTATCCATGGAAGGAAGAATGACCGTATGTAATATGAGTATAGAAAGTGGTGCAAGAGGTGGCCTGATTGCCCCGGATGAAACGACTTTTGAATATATCAGGGGAAGAGAGTTTGCTCCAAAAGGAACTGAATTTGATAAAGCTGTTGAAAGATGGAAGAAATTAAAAAGTGATGATGATGCAGTCTTTGACAAAGAACTTACTTTCGATGCAAGCGATATCGAACCCATGATAACCTATGGTACAAATCCGGGAATGGGCACAAAAGTAAAATCCCATGTACCAGTTTTGGAAGAAATTGAAGAAGCCAGTCAATCTTCTTTTAAAAAATCACTTGAATATATGGGAGTGTCTGCCGGGGAAAAACTGGAAGGCAAGGAAGTTGATTATGTATTTGTAGGCAGTTGTACAAATGGCAGAATTGAGGATTTGAGGCAGGTCGCTGAATTTGTAAAAGGAAAAAGAAAAGCTGAAAATATCACAGCATGGATTGTTCCGGGTTCAAAGCAGGTGGAAAAACAAGCCAATGAGGAAGGATTAACAGAAATTCTTGAAGAAGCAGGATTCAAACTTCGTCAACCCGGCTGTTCAGCCTGCCTGGCTATGAATGATGATAAAATTCCCGAGGGGAAACTCGCCGTGGCTACCTCAAACAGGAATTTTGAAGGCCGTCAGGGCCCGGGAGCCAGAACCATGCTGGCAAGTCCGCTTACAGCAGCAGCAGCAGCAATTACCGGAAAAATTACAGATCCCAGGAATATTTAGGGGGAATAGGAAATTTTATAATTTGAACAAGATGACAAAAGAAAAATTCACCACCATAAGATCAAGTGCTATTCCACTTGCTATTGAAAACGTAGATACCGATCAGATTATACCAGCACGCTTCCTGAAAGCAACCACCAGGGATGGATTTGGAGAGAATCTTTTCCGCGACTGGCGTTATGATAAAGAAGGAAAGCCCAAACCAGAATTTGTACTGAATAATGATAAATACACAGGGAAAATACTGGTAGCCGGAAAAAACTTTGGTAGTGGTTCAAGCCGTGAACATGCTGCCTGGGCCATTCATGATTATGGTTTTAAAGTTGTGGTATCCAGCTTTTTTGCTGATATCTTTAAAAATAATGCTCTGAATAACGGTTTGTTGCCTGTTCAGATTTCTGTGGAATTTCTTTCCAAAATATTTAATGAAATAGAAGCAAATCCCGAAGCAGAGCTGGAAGTTAACCTGGAAGAACAGGTCATTCGCTTGCTTTCCTCCGGAGAAAAGGAATCCTTTGAAATTAATGCATACAAAAAGGAATGTATGTTAATGGGTTATGATGATATTGATTATCTGCTCAGTATAAAAGATAAAATCGAAGCATTCGAATCGTCGAGGTCCTAAAAAAAACCATCATGACAAAAATATCAATAATGGATACCACCCTCAGGGATGGTGAACAAACATCTGGTGTTAGTTTTACAGAAACAGAGAAACTGACTATTGCAAAGCTATTACTGGAAGACCTGAAGGTGGACCGTATTGAAGTTGCTTCAGCAAGGGTATCAGAAGGTGAATTCAAAGGAGCGGAAAAAATATTTGCATGGGCCAGGGATCATAATTACCTTGAAAAAGTGGAAGTCCTTGGATTCGTCGATGGATATGAATCTTTAAACTGGATCAAAGATGCCGGGGGTAAAGTCATTAACCTGCTCACAAAAGGCTCACAAAAACACTGTGAACTCCAGCTTAGAAAAACTCCTGAGGAACATATTGCTGATATACGGAATTCAATTGATAATGCGGATAAAATGGGTATTCGTGTGAATATTTATTTTGAGGACTGGTCGAACGGGATGCGAAATTCGCCGGAATATGTATATAACATGCTGGATAATCTTAAGGATACAAGTATCGATCGATATATGCTGCCGGATACACTGGGAATCCTTAATCATGAAGAAACTTACGAATTTTGCTCTGAAATAGTGGAGCGCTATCCGGATTTAAAATTTGATTATCATTCACATAACGATTATGATCTGGCAACAGCCAATGTCTTCGCTGCTATCCGGTCAGGAATTTACGGAATTCATACCACTATAAACGGCCTTGGGGAAAGGGCTGGAAATGTTCCGCTCTCAAGTGTTATAGGAATTGTAAAGGATCATCTTGGACTGGAATTAAATGTGAATGAAAGTAAACTCTATCAGATCAGCAAGTTCATTGAAACTTTTTCCGGTGTGCGGATTCCCTCCAATAAACCCCTGATAGGTGAGAATGTCTTTACCCAAACCAGTGGCATTCATGCAGATGGCGATCAGAAGGATAATCTGTATTTTAACGATCTTCTTCCCGAACGATTTGGACGTAAAAGACAATATGCCCTGGGCAAAATGTCCGGCAAATCAAGTATTCTTAAAAATCTTGAAGAGTTAGGAATTGAACTCAATAAAGATGAAATGAAAATACTTACCAAAAGAGTAATCGAGCTTGGGGATAAAAAGGAGGTCGTGACACAGGAGGACCTGCCCTATATCATTTCTGATGTCCTGAGAAGTCAGAGAATAACCGAAAGAATTAAAATTAAAAATTATTCGCTGTCTGTAGCTGCAGGATTGCGATCTGTGGCTACCCTCAGCATTGAAATTAATAATAAAGTTTACGAAAAAACAGCCTCAGGAGATGGTCAGTATGATGCATTTATGAGGGCACTCTGGAAAATTTATGAAGAATTAGGAAGACAACATCCGATATTAAAAGATTATGTGGTGTCCATACCTCCCGGGGGAAGAACGGATGCATTGGTGGAATGTACCATTACCTGGACCTATAAAAACAAGATATTTAAAACCAAAGGTCTGGATTCAGACCAGACGATTGCCGCAATAAAATGTACCACCCGGATGTTGAATATTATTGAGGGGATGCAGTAGGGGTGAGTGTGGAGTGTGGAGTTTCGAGCTGGGGGTTGGGAGTTGCTGGTTCTTTAGGTAGTGTTGGTACTGTTGGTACTG
>CBDUPM010000041.1:0-10960 GCA_965369105.1 uncultured Bacteroidales bacterium
TCCCGCAATAAACAGGAAAGAACTTGAAAAAACAGCTCCGCGGGAATGTTTCCTTTCATTTTCATGCATGGCAGGAACAATAAAACTCCAAAACTGATAGAAAACATAGGGAAATGCAACTACCAGGCCGGCAATCAGACTGACCATTATATGCATGGTAAACTGCCCGGCCATTTTAATGGAAATTATTTCCAGGGGAAGGGTATTTATGCATAATTTCAGAACCCCGGTAAGTTTCCCAATATTACACAGGAAAACATTTGTTGGAAAATCGGGTGACTTGGGCGCCAGGATAATCGTACTGAAAACAATATCTTTAAAGATAAAGGCAATGATTGCCATAATGAAAATTGCCAGAAAAGCTTTTAGTAAATGCCATCTCAATTCTTCGAGATGATCCAGAAAAGACATTTCATCTTTTTTATTTTTAGCCATAGGAAATTTTAGGTTAATGCAATTATCCAATGATGAATTGAATCGCAAAAATAATTAAAAATACCATACTGAATAAATGTGTCGGTTTTTTTAATCTTTTTCCTGTTTTTTGAACCAATGTTTTCATATTAACAGTACTAATGATGTCAAATTATTGGTTTTCAACTGATTTAGAAAATGATTATTCATATCATTTATGATAATTATCAGGCATAGGTATTTTTGAATTTAATAATAATTTACTAAATTTAATCTCTTAACCCACAAGATAGCTTTGCCAATGATCTGATTGAATTTTCAATAAGGTTATCCTTATTTTACAATTCATGAAAAACTAATACTTTTGCGCGCTTAATACAAAATGAATAATTAATAATGGCAGCTAGTGGAAATAAAAATCTGAATGAGTATCTAAAAAAGTATTTCGGGTTTGATTCATTTAAGGGAAACCAGGAAAATATTATTAAAAATGTCCTGGCTGGAAAAGATGGTTTTGTGCTGATGCCTACCGGTGGGGGAAAATCATTATGCTACCAATTACCGTCTATGATTTTAGAGGGAACGGCTATTATCATTTCTCCGCTGATTGCTCTGATGAAAAATCAGGTTGATGCCATGAGAAGTTTCAGTACCGATGATGGAATTGCTCATTTCCTGAATTCTTCCTTAACGAAAACTCAAATTACAAAAGTAAAAGAAGATGTCCTGGCCGGAAAAACGAAACTTTTATACGTTGCTCCTGAATCACTTACCAAAGAAGAAAATATACATTTCCTGAATGGGGTGAAAATCTCTTTTTATGCAGTCGATGAAGCACATTGTATTTCGGAATGGGGACATGATTTCAGACCCGAATACAGGAGAATAAAACCCATCATTGCAAGAATTGGTAAAGCTCCTATAATTGCTCTGACCGCAACAGCTACTCCCAAGGTTCAGCACGATATTCAAAAAAACCTGGACATGCTCGATGCGGAAGTATTCAAAGATTCCTTTCGCCGTAAGAACCTTTACTATGAAGTCAGGCCAAAAATTAACGCTACTAAAGAAATCATCAAATACATAGCTGCTAACCAGGGTAAATCAGGAATAATTTATTGTCTGAGCCGTAAAAAAGTGGAAGAACTGGCTCAGAATTTACAGGTTAACCAAATCAAAGCACTTCCTTATCATGCCGGCATGGATGCTGCAACCCGCGGAAGAAATCAGGATATGTTCCTGATGGAAGAAATCGATGTAATTGTTGCTACTATTGCATTCGGAATGGGGATTGATAAACCGGATGTCCGTTTTGTAATCCATTATGACATTCCTAAATCGCTTGAAGGATATTACCAGGAAACCGGCCGGGCAGGCAGAGACGGAGGGGAAGGTAAGTGTATTGCATTTTATTCATACAAGGATATCCAGAAGCTTGAGAAATTCATGCAGGGAAAACCAGTGGCCGAACAGGAAATAGGAAAGCAACTCCTTTTAGAAACTGTATCTTACACAGAATCTTCTGTATGCCGCCCAAAAGTGCTCCTGAATTATTTTGGAGAAACGATGGAAGGAATCTGTGATAATTGTGATAATTGCCTTCATCCCAAGCAGGAATTTGAGGGAATGGAATTTATGGTTATGGCTTTGAAAGTAATCAGAGATGTAAATGAAAAATTCAAAGCTGAACATGTAGCCCAAATACTGTGCGGAAACGCAGATAGCCAGGTAAAAGCCTATAATCATCATAAGCTGGAAATTTTTGGAATTGGAAAAGAAAAGGACAACAGATTCTGGAATGCTGTTCTGAGACAGGGACTGATAGCAAAGTTCATCACAAAAGACATAGAAAACTATGGTCTGTTAAAGCTTACACCAGCAGGACTTGATTATCTGAAAAATCCGGTTTCCTTTACTCTTACACAGGACCATGATTACGATGCAAGTATTGATGATAGTGATTCCGGAGGATCAGGTCCGGGGGCTGTTGACTCAGAATTGTTTTCCATCCTTAAGGACCTGAGAAAGAAAATCTCGAAAAAGCAAAATCTGCCACCTTTCGTGATTTTTCAGGATCCCTCTCTTCAGGATATGGCCATACAATACCCGGTTAGCATTGAAGAGCTGCAGAATATTGTTGGAGTAGGTGCCGGAAAAGCCAGAAGGTACGGAAAGGAATTTGTTGAGCTGATTAAAACCTATGTGGAAGAAAAGGAAATTGTCCGACCGCAGGACATGGTGGTGAAATCAGTTGTGAATAAATCCGGGGCAAAGGTGTATATAATACAAAGCATTGACCGGCAAATTTCTCTTGATGATATAGCGGATGCAAAAAAGATGAGTATGAATGAGCTTCTGAATGAAATTGAGGCTATTATCAATTCAGGGACTAAACTGAACCTGGATTATTATATTGATGATGTAATGGATGAAGATAAACAAGAAGATATCTACCTTTACTTCAAAGAGGATGCTCAATCAGAGTCTATTGAGGAAGCTCTGAATGAATTGGGTGAAGAAGAATATTCCGAAGAAGAAGTGAGGTTGATGAGAATCAAATTCATGTCTGAAATGGGCCATTAAGAATCCGGCCCACCTGCCAAAATTATCCTTTAAAAACACTCCTGCCCTTCCGGTTTATAATATTATTCTGATCCCCGGAAATATTTGATTAAATTTAAGGTCTCATAAAAAATCTATGGATAATACAACCATATTTGAAACTAAAAACCTCCGGAAATCATATGGTACAACCATTGCGATTGATGGCATCTCTATCCGGGTAAAAAAAGGTCAGATTTACGGGATCCTGGGACCTAATGGAAGTGGAAAAACCACCACCCTCTCCATCGCAACCGGAATTCTTGATCAGGATAAAGGTGAATTCTCCTGGTTTAATGAATTACCAAGTCCTGACAGCCGGAAAAGAATTGGTTCTCTCATTGAGGTCCCGCATTTTTACCCCTACCTTAGTCTGGTTCAGAATCTGAGAATAATAGCAAAAATAAAAGACCATGGAGCAGACGACATAGACCGGGTTCTAAAAGTTGTCAGCCTGTTTGATCGAAGGAATTCGAAATTTAAAACCCTTTCCCTTGGAATGAAACAAAGATTAGGAATTGCTGCTTCCATGCTGGGAGATCCGGAAATCCTGGTTTTGGATGAACCCACAAACGGTCTTGATCCGGAAGGTATCGCAGAAGTCAGGGAGTTAATTCTCAAAGAAGCGAAAAGAGGGAAAACCGTAATAATGGCCTCTCATATTCTAAGTGAGGTTGAAAAGGTTTGTACTCATGTGGCTATTTTGAAAAATGGAAAACTTCTGGAGCAGGGAAGTGTAAAAACAATCATAAGCGGAGAAGTATTATTTGAAATAGATGCAGATGACCGTAAAAAACTGAAGCAAGTCCTTGGAAAATGTCCATTTATCTCCTCTCAAAAAGAAGAAGAAAATGGCATTTTCGTAAGCCTGAAAGATTCGAAAAGTGCCTCCGATTTAAATGCCTTTATTTTTTCCGGGGGAATAATTTTATCCAAACTTATAACTCATTATAAATCCCTGGAAAGCCAGTTTCTGGAGTTGGTGAAGGATGAAAACCAGCAAGCTAGCAATTAAACGACCCAATCAGACCGTAATGAAAAAATTATTCCAGATCGAATTTCTTAAAACCATAAATTACGGACCGGTAAAAATTTTAATTCCGCTCCATATTCTTTTTTTCTTTTTAGGTTTTTTCGCTATACCAAAAATAAAAATTGACTTTCCTTTTCTTTCCATCATACCACTTTATCAGTTCCCTCATGTTTGGAATTTTATTTCATGGATTGGCGGATATTACAATATAAGTCTGGTTTTGCTAATCATTATGCTCACCTGTCTTGAATTCACCAATAAAACCTACAAACACCAGGTAATTTTCGGACTGAGCCGGACAGATCTTTTCAAACAAAAAATAATCCTTGCCTTTATTTTTTCACTCTATGTCGTAATCCTGATATTTATAACCGTTTTAATATCGGGTCTGAGCTATAGTTATAAAATTACTCTCTCCATTATTTTTGAAAGGTCCTGGATATTGCTTGCAGCATTTTTACAGACATTTACCTGGTTAATGCTGGGTGTTTTAATTGCTACCATTTTTAAAAACATGATCCTGTCAGCCCTGATATTCGGTTTTTACCGGGTTATTCTTGAACCGGTGATCAGAAGCTTTCAGGACAAAGAAATCACCTGGTATTTTCCAACCAAATTTGTCACTAAAATAACACCGGAACCTGATATCCTTAAAATTGTGGAGGAAAAGCTCAAAGCTGCCGAGCAGGCATCTCCGGATGAGTTAGCGAATTTCAGCTCTGTAATTCCGGAAGGGGTTCCCATAATGCAGAATGTTGCCTTAACCCTGGTTTACCTGGGATTGATCCTGTTTTTTGTCCGTTTTATTTATTCCCGCAGGAGGTTGAATTAGGCACAGATTCATGATTTAACATCAAATGCATCTCTGAGACCATTCCCCACCAGCGTAAAAGCTAGCACAAGTAACATAATTGCCAGTCCGGGTATAAAAGCCATAAAAGCTTTATCAACAATAATATAACCATAATGATCCCTGATCATGGATCCCCATGATGGCATTGGGGGCTGAACACCAATTCCCAGGAAACTTAATCCGGCTTCAATGAGAATGGCAGCAGCAAAATTGGAAGCAGCAATAATAATCAAAGGAGAAAGGGCATTGGGCAATATATGTACAAACAGTATCCTTATCTCTTTCATTCCTAAAACGATAGCCGCTTCTACAAATTCTTTCTTCCGGATACTCATTACCTGTCCCCTCACCACCCTGGCAACCTCAACCCACATACTCAAACCTACCGCAATAAATATTTGCCAGAATCCTTTTCCCAGGACCATCGTAATGGATATTACCAGTAATAATGTAGGAACTGACCAAACAACATTTATAAACCACATAATGATTTTGTCGGTTACTCCGCCATAAAAACCTGACAATAGCCCGAGAATACTTCCAATTATCAAAGAAATAAAAACAGAAATAAATCCTACGGATAAGGAAATTCTGGTTCCCAGAATAATCCTGCTGAACATATCCCTGCCAAATCTGTCGGTTCCCAATAAGAATCGCTTGCTAATAAAATATTCATTTATTATCCGGGTCTTCCATTCCGTGCTGTCCGCTAGTTTTGCGTAATTTACATCTGACAATTCATTCAAAGCGAAAGAATGAAAAAAGAATTCTTCATTGGGTAGCCGGGTATACTCTCTGAGTATGAGGCTGTCTGAACGGAAAGTATAGTCTAATACCGGGATATATAAAAAATTGTCTGGCTTTCCGGATATCAGGTGTCGGAAAAAACCGGTTTCATCAGACCCGGTATCCATTTTTTTTCTGAAAAATTCAATCTTTGAACCAGGCTTAATGGCAGCAATTTCCAGATGCTGAGTGTTTGAATTTGGAGAGTCGTCCGGAATTATTATAAATGCGAATACGGCTATAAGAACAAAAAAAGCAATTGTTACCAGGCTGATTACCGAAATGGGGTTCCTCTTAAACCGGTTCCAGGGAGTATTTTCTATATCCGCAATAAATTTATTTCCGGTCATGCTTCTGATAATTAAATCCTTTTACTATTCCTGCGAATGCTGAATAAACAATATAAAAAGGGTATATCATTTGTGAAGGTATAAAGAATTTCAGCAAATCCAGCTTTTTAAAAAATTGAAGAAACCCAAAAAGAAAAAGAAAATCTGCAATCATTTTAATTGTAAAGAGAAAAAGAAAGGATTGAAGATAGACTTTCTCAAATACCCCTGCAAAGAGAAAAACGATTAAGCCAAGGTTATAAATAAGGATCAGGATTGATAGAAAAAGTAAATGAAAATCCTTGTAAAATACTGATTTTGAAGCCCATCTTTCTCTTTGGGTGAGGAAATCATTAAGTGAGGGAGCAGCCTGTGTCAGTACAACTGCTTGCCGACTTTTTCCAAATACCAATGAACACTCCTCCCGTTTTTTCGCTTCAAGCATGAGAAAAATATCATCTCCTGTTGGAACTTCCGGATACATATTTTCAAATGATTCCAGGAAAAGTGATTTGGAAAACGCCAGATTCGCACCATTGCATAAAACAGGTTTTCCGGCTGTAAATGATGCTGCCCCGGTGGCTACAAGAGAACTGAATTCAAGGGACTGGAAGCCGGAAAAAATACCTTCCGGTGGATGAAAGAAAACCGCAAGAGACATTATAAAATCCTTTGATTCGGGAATCAGGTTTATAGTGGTTTCAATCCAGTTTTTTTCCGGGATACAATCAGCATCCGTAGTAAGAATATTTGAGCCACGGGCAATTTCAGTTCCGGTTTTTAATGCATATTTCTTCCCTTGCCGGTATTTGTTTTTGATCAGCTGAATATTAGGAAAAGGATAGGAATCTTTCGCTGGAACAAAAGGGTGAAGCGAATAATCATCTACCAGAATTAATTCGAATTGGTCTTTGCTACAGCTCTGGTTAGCTATTGAATTCAGAAGTGCCGACAGATTTTCGTTTTCATTCCTGTAAGCAACTATGACGGAGATAAATTGCTTTTTATCAGAACTGGTTTTCTCATTTGAATATGTCAGCCATTTTACTAATAAATACAGGAAGATAAACAGATATAAGCCCGCAATTATATAGCTGTATAATGGAATTACAGGCATTCATCAATCCGTTTTGATATAGGTCTCTATAACCGGCAGTAACTTATCAAGAATGATGGGTTTTGTAATATAATCACTACAGCCTGCTTCCATGCATTTCTGACGATCATCATCCATGGCATTTGCGGTTTGGGCAATCACCGGAAGTCCTGGTTTAATTTCCTTAATTTCACGGGTGGCCGTATACCCATTTTTTATTGGAAGCTGAATATCCATTAATACAAGATCGATGCTATCATGCTCTCTGACCATATCAATTGCTTTCTGACCGTTATCGGCATGCATAATCTTGCAGCCTGTTTTATGAAGGGAGATTTCCAGTAATTTATAACTAATGATATTATCCTCCACGACAAGGATAGTCAGGTCGCTCCAATCAAAATTCCTTATCGCAGGAGCTATTATTTCTGTAGCTTTTTCTTTGGATACTGGTTTATAGGGAATTGTAAAGTAAAAGGACGATCCCTTATCCATTTCGGATTCGGCCCAGATATGACCTCCCATTCTTTGAACAAAACCTTTTGAGATGGCAAGGCCAAGTCCGGAACCACCGTAAGGTCTTGTGAGAGACTGGTCAGCCTGAGTAAACCTGTCAAAGATCACCTGAAGCTTGGTGTCCACAATCCCGATGCCTGTATCTTTCACATAAAACAACAGCATATTATTTCTCTCGGGTTTATATCCAAATTCAATTGATCCTTTTTTGGTAAATTTTACAGCATTTCCAATTAAATTGGTTAACACCTGTTTGATCTTGGCCTGATCAGAGAATATCAATGCCTGATTGTCTTCAAAATACGGTTTGTAAACCAGCTCCACCTCATCCATATTCTTGACCATTTTTTCAGCAGAAATGAATCGGTATAAGTCATTCATCATTTGATTCAGACTGAATTCAGACTCAAACAAATCAACCTGTTTGGATTCAATTTTTGATATATCAATTATATCATTTACCAGGTCAAGGAGCATTTTCCCATTTGCATTGATCATTTCCAGGTACTCCTTTTTTTGGTCTTCAGTAACCGGATGATTTGTCATAAGCTGGGTTAATCCCAGGATTCCGTTCATAGGAGTACGGATCTCGTGGGACATATTGGCAAGAAAGGCTGTTTTTAAGCGGTCTGACTCCTCTGCAAGTGTTTTGGCTTCAATTAATTCCCTTTCAATTTTTCGTTTGTGCAGAGCAATGGATGCCTGATAAATAAAGGCTTCAATAAAATGTTTTTCAGGTATTTTGTCTTTTTTGGAGAGCAGCAAAAGATTCCCAAAAATACTATCTGACCTAACCATGGAAATCCCATAGAATTTTTTTATCCCCAGGAACTCTGTTAATTTATCCGAGGTTTGTTCAGGAATTACTCCAAAGCTTGATTCATAGAAACCTCCCTTAATTTCAACAAGATGGTCTGCGTGAGCTTTCATCCTTTTTTCCTCCTCCGGGCTCAGACTAAACTCAAAATTGGAGGGGGGCGTCTCTATCAGGCTTTGCATATGGCTAATGACATCGAGATTCAGGGAAGTATAGACCAGGCTGAATTTTTTCCTTTTTTCATCATAGCTGTTTATCAGGACATCTGTATCATTCAAAAGTTCCTTTAATCGTCCTCCGATAAAATCGAAAATGTTTTCATTCTGCGACATACTTAGGAAATCCAGGGCACTATCCGAAAGGTACACCAATTTTGACTGGTACATCTTTTCTTTTGCTTCCGCATCCCTCCGGTTTGAATTATCAACCATTACCCCGCGAATACCAATCCATTTTCCATCCTGGTACATATTATTGGTATAAAGAATAACCGGGATTTCATTTCCATTTTTGGTAAGAATAGTGAAATCCATCCCCCGGAGTTCCTTGCCTTTCTTTATTTCCGTCAGAACATCTCTTGCCCGCTCACGGTCGTCGGGTGTCATTAAAGAAATTACATCCATACCTTTTATCAGATCGGATAAGCCGTAACCAGATAGTTCATAACCCTTGAGATTTACAAAAGTAATTCTGGCCTGGTCATCCGTTTCAAATATTACTTCCGGGAGAAGGGTTACCAGGTCCTTAAACTTTTCTTCACTCTTGATTAATGCTTTTTCTGCTAATTTCTGATCTGTAATATCGCGCGAGATGCCGGCTATCCCTATTACTTTGCCATTTTCGGCAATAACCGGAGTTTTGTAGGTTTCCGAATACTTTTCACCAAAACGTCCTTGTTCAACCTCATAAAAAAGTTTAGACGTACCGGATTCATAAACCTCTTTATCCTTTAATAAAAAATCTTCTGCTAATTCCCGTGAAACCAGGTCAAAGTCCGATTTCCCAACTAATTCATCCGGACTGAGTTTAAAGAAATCATGAAAGGCCTGGTTGGCTGAAACATATTTAAAATTTTCATCTTTTAACCAGGCAAGGTGAGGAATATTATCCAGTATAGCCTGCTGTTCAAACCTGAAGGTCAAAAGATTCTCTTCCAGCTCTTTTATTTTTGTTATATCGGTTGCAACTGAGACAATTCGTGAGGATTTATCAATTCCTGCGCGGGTAACCGGGTAAGATCTGTTCCATATCCAGCAGGTTTCCCCGTTTTTTTTAATAATCCTGAATTGCTCATCAAAACTGTGGGTTTTTTTATATTCTTCAGAATTTAAAATTTTCAGAATCCGGTCAGAATCACCCGGATGTATCCACTTCCTGGATAATTCAGGATTCTTGTAAAGTTCACTTCTTGAGTAACCAAAAACCTGTTCAAAAGCCGGATTTGCATATAGAATCTCTTCTTCCGAACGAAGGATAAAAGAATCTGAAATACTTTCTGCAAGTTGTCTGAATTTTTCCTCACTTTCACTCAATGCGCCCTCATATTGTTTTCTCGCCCCAATATCCCTTGCAAATCCGGCAATACCCACTGCTTCTCCGCTATCTGAAAATAAAGGTACTTTAATCAGTTCGAACCATCGGATCCCGTTTTTAATCGGAATTTGATTTTCATAAATATATTTTTCCTTGGACTCGATTACAATTGAATCTGTATCCGAATATCTTTTTGCAAATTTCTCCGGATAAATATCATAATCGGTCTTTCCGATAATCTGATCGGGTTCTAATCCTATTTTATCGGCAAATTCATTATTAACAGCCGTATATTTCCCATTAATATCCTTTGACCATAAGAGAAATGGAATCTGTTCGAAAAAAGCACGATAATAATCTGATTTTTCAAAGCCGGATACGGAAGGATGATCACTGATATTCAGACTGGATTTACCTGATAATAAAGAATTCAGCCTGTAATTTTCCTTTTCTAATTCTGCTATTCGTTTTTCCAGAATTTCAGGATTTATTACTTCTTTATTCTTTATTTTCTTTACTCCTTTCCGCATTTTATAATAAAATTATTCCAACAATTGTGGCTGACAATAAAGATGCCAGTGTTCCGGCAAGCAGGGCTTTCATTCCAAATTTGGTAAGCAGTAAACGTTGTGTCGGTGCAATTGCACCAATTCCTCCTATCTGAATGCCCACAGAAGCAAAGTTAGCAAATCCGCAAACAATATAAGTTGACATGATAATTGATTTTGCTTCCGCAAAGGCTCCCTCAGCTTTTAGCTCCGTTAAACTTACATATCCAACCAATTCTGTCATAATGAGTTTTTCTCCTAATAAGGATCCCACCAGGGAAATATCCTGCCCGGGTATTCCAAGTATCCACATGACAGGGGAAAATATATACCCAAGCATAAATTGCAGTGAAAGGCTTTCATAGCGGCCATTTGAGATGTCGGTTACCCAATCATTTGCAGATGTCCAGTTTCCAATTTTCGCGAAAAAATAA